>JAJXWQ010000127.1 GCA_021781555.1 bacterium | reverse complement strand
GGCGTGCAATCATGGGAGCAGGCATGGGGCTGTTCTCTTGGCTGTGGTTGGGTTGCAGGCACAACCAACCTACCGGGAGTTCGGCCCTTTGTCACTCCTGGCAATTCCTCGCCTATCGGCAAGTCTCGTTCAGGAGCTTGAAATCGATGATGTATCCGAGGGCCCTCAACCGGCCAAGTATGCCATCGAAATACGGGCGGCTCCTGTAGAGCAGTCCTCTCACGTTCTCGAAGAGCCAAAGGTCCGGTGAAAGGCGCTCTACGGCGGATACGAATGCAGGGAAGCCGTTCCTTGTATCTTGCTTGCCAAGCTGAAGCCCCCCAACACTAAAGGGTTGACAGGGCGGCCCACCGATTATGACCCTAGCGGAAGGGAGATCCGTGTCGGGGGTGAGAAAAACCTCTTGGCACTCTCCCCGGAGGTTCTGCCTGTACGTTGCTGCCCCGTCCGGATCCATCTCGAAGCCCAGCGTCTCAAACCCTTGTGCCTCGAATCCGAGCGCCAGGCCACCACATCCGGCAAAGAGGTCGAGAACCAGCGGCAGGCCAGCATCATGAGGGCGAAGGACAGAATTTATTCGCTCGACGTACTGCATTGAGGGGCTCCGGGCGCGGGATCAGAGTAGGGCGCTACCTTAGGATACCACGGCCAAGGCTGTAGAACAAGTGTTCTCTTGCCTCATTTTGGAGGATCGGTGTTGCGGGAGTTTGTTCCATCTCTGACCAGCCGGTTCCTCACTGTTCCTGGCTAGATTCTCGCGGCGTGCCACCCAATGTGCCACCCAGCCGTGCCACCCAAGCAACCTCAAGGATCTGGACTATGCCTGAAACCCGTATCATTACTACAAACAATAAGTCGAGGTGCCCGGATTCGAACCGAGGACATCCTGCTCCCAAAGCAGGCGCTCTACCAAGCTGAGCTACACCTCGAGATCTTCTAAACCCTAACCGACTGGAGGACACCAGTCAATTGTCCTCCTGGCGGGCTCCAGGCGCGGTCCCCTTGCACGCCTCCTGGCGCCCCGGCGATCCGCTGCTCGAACGGGCAGCCCGGCGGAGCACCGCCCCCCCAAAAAACACCTGGCGGGCACCTGGCGCCGCACCACCCTCTCGGGTCATCCGATCGCCGGCCCGCCATCAGCACCGCAGGTGAGCTGGACCGCAGTCCTGCATCTTTGCGGTGAATTATGGGCGCCGGAGAAGCTCACGACGCCGGACCTCCTTTATACCTCGAAACCCATGGATCCCGCCACCTCTGTAAACGACCGGCAGGCACGCGCCCGAGCTCGCCCCCTTGGTCAAGACCTGGCGCTGCGGACCGGGGCGCAGCAGCACGGGCCTTCACGGCCACGCCAGCCTCCTGGCGGCCCGCGGCCGCACCAGGCCGCCGATGCGATTCCCGCGCAAGGCCGGCTGGCACGGCGTCCGCCGGATCGAAGCGAAACGAAACGGCCAGAGGACGCCGGCAAGCATGCTCCTTGCCGCAGGTTTTCCCTCCCTCTCGTATGATGAGGGAAGGGCAGGTGCGCTTGCCCGTCTGACCTTCGATTCCGGGCCGACGCACCGGAACACCCTTCTTTGGACGAGTCTTTTCACCGATGGCGATTTCCAAGCAGCTCCAGGGCCTCGTTCACGCGGCGTTCGAGGACCGCTCCCGGCTCGACCAGGCCGAGGCGCGCGCGGCCGTCGAGGCGGTCATCGGCTGCCTCGACCGCGGCGAGCTGCGCGTGGCCGAGAAACGGGACGGGGAGTGGATCGTCAACGACTGGGTCAAAGAGGCGATCTTGCTGTACTTCGCGCTGCGTCCGGTCGAGCGGATGGGCGAGGGGGCGCTCGTCTTCAACGACAAAATTCCCCCCAAGCAGGACCTCGAGCAGATCCGGGTCGTGCCGCCCGGGGTGGCGCGGTACGGATCTTTCCTCGAGCCCGGGGCCATCTTGATGCCGGGCTACGTCAATATCGGGGCCTATGTCGGGGCCGGGACGATGGTGGATACCTGGGCCACGGTCGGATCGTGCGCGCAGATCGGGCGGAACGTGCACCTGTCGGGCGGCGTCGGGATCGGCGGGGTGCTAGAGCCGCTCTCGGCTCGCCCGGTGATCATCGAGGACGGAGCCTTCGTGGGATCGCGCTGCATCATCGTCGAGGGGGTGATCGTCGAGGCGGAGGCCGTGCTGGGCGCCGGCGTGGTTCTGACGGCCTCGACGGCGATCGTGGACGTCACCGGGAGCTCGCCGCTCACGATCAGGGGTCGCGTGCCGGCGCGCAGCGTCGTGATTCCCGGGACGATGCCCAAGCGCTTTCCCGCCGGGGAGTATCACGTGCCCTGCGCGCTCATCATCGGGCAGCGCAAGGCCTCGACCGATCGCAAAACCTCCCTGAACGACGTCCTGCGGACCTTCGAGGTGCCGGTTTGATCGGGCGAACCAGGGTTGCCGCCAGGCCAGCGGGGCCGGCGACCGCGGTGCGCCGGGCGGTTGGCGGGGGGCGGCAACCGTGACGACGGATCTCGCGGAACGCCTGGCCGCGCTGACGCTAGAGCTGCTCGCCGTGCCATCGGTCACGGGCGCCGAGGACGCCATCGCCGGGCGGGTCCTTGCCCGTGCGGCCGAGCGTGGCTGTGAAGTGCGCCGGCACGGCAATTCCGTGGTCGCGCATCGCTTCGGCACGGGACCGGCCATCGGGCTCTTTGGCCACCTCGACACGGTCTCGCCGGCGGACGATCAACCGGTCGGACGCCGTGGCGATCGCATCCTCGGATGCGGGGCCTCGGACATGAAGGCGGGGCTCGCCGTGATGCTCGATCTGGCGGACGGCGGACCGGTGGCAGCTGGCTCCTGGCCGGTCGACCTCTGGATGGTCTTCTACGATCGCGAGGAAGGGCCCTACGAGAACAACGGCCTCCGGGCGATCCTGCCGCTCTTGCCGCGCCTGGACCTTGCCGTCGCCCTGGAGCCGACGGGCAACATCGTCCAGGCGGGCTGCATGGGCGGGCTCCACGCCCAGGTCAGCTTCCGGGGCCAGCGGGCGCACAGTGCGCGGCCGTGGCAGGGCCGCAACGCGATCTACGGTGCCCTCGGGGTGCTCAAGCGTCTGGCGGAGTGCTCGCCCCGCGAGGTGCGGTTCGCCGGCCTCCCCTTCTACGAGGTCATGTCGGCGACGATGGCCGCGACGGCTAATTCCCGCAACGTGATCCCGGATTCTTTCGTCGTGAACGTCAACGTGCGCTTTGCCCCGGGGCGGACGGCCGCCGAGGCCGCCTCCGAACTCGAGGCCCTCGTCGCGGGCGAGGCGGAGGTCACGATCGTCGACACCGCGCCCGCGGGGGCCGTCAGCGTGGACCAGCCGCTGCTGGCCGGGTGGATCCACAGGCATGGCCTGGAGGTCGAGCCCAAGCAGGCCTGGACGGACGTCGCCCAGCTTACTGCCGCCGGCATCCCCGCGGTCAACTTCGGCCCGGGCGATCCCGCGCAGGCCCACCAGGCGGGCGAGGGGGTGGCGGTCAGCGCCCTCGTTCGCTGCCACGAGCTGCTTTCGGACCTGCTCTTTGGCACGTCTTCGTCGCCGGGCCGCGAGGGGAGCGTGCAGGGGTGAACCCGGTCCTGGCGGGCATCGGCCCGTCTCTCATCCGCGAGCTCAACAGCCGCAAGCAGCCGGGCGACATCGATCTGGGGCTGGGTGAGCCGCGGCTGCCCCCCGACGGCGCCATCCTGGCCGAGGCGGCGGCATGGGCCGCCGCGGGCTGCCGGTACGGGCCCAACGCCGGAGACGCCGAGCTCCGGGGGATCGTCGCACGACATTTCGCTTACGACGGGCTCGATCGGGCTGAAAACGTCTGCCTGACCGTCGGCTCCCAGGAGGCCATCTTCCTGGCGCTGAAGACCGTCTGCGCTCCCGGCCGCGACGAGGTCCTGGTCGTCGAGCCAGCCTACCCCCTCTACCGCAAGATCGCCCAGCTGGAAGGCGTGGCGAGCCGGGGCGTGGACTTGCCGGGGGACACGGGTTTCGGGTTTCAAGCCGACCGGGTGCTCGCGGCGCTATCCGAGCGGACGAGGCTCATCGTGCTGTGCAGTCCGGGCAATCCGACGGGCCGGATCGCCCCGCGTTCCGAACTCGCCGAGCTGGCCCGCGGGCTCCTGCCGCGAACCGACCCGCCCTTCGTCCTGGTCGACGAGGCCTACCGCGAACTTTACCTCGGCGACGCCCCTGTGCCGCAACTGGCGGATCTTTACCCCCGCACGCTGGTGGCTGGTAGCCTGTCCAAGAGCAACGCATTGACCGGATTGCGCCTGGGATGGCTGCTGGCGCCGGCCGACGTGCTCGCTGCCGCCACCCGCGTCCACCAGCTCGTCTTGACCAGCGCCAGCACGCTGTCCCAGCGGGCGGCCCGCCTCCTGTTCGAGGGCGATCGGCTCGGCGCCCACCGCGCGCACTACCAGGCCCGCTGGACGGTATACCGCGCGGCCCTCGAGGCCCAGGGCCTCGAGTACGTGACTCCCGAAGGCGGCTTCTACACGATGGTTCGCTTGCCCGGGCCTCTGGCCGCAGACGGCGTGCAGGCGGCCTTCGATCTGCAGGCGCAGGGCGGGGTCGTCGCGATTCCGGGCGAGGCCTTCGGAGAGTCCGCCAGGGGCTGGCTGCGCACGAGTTTCGTGGCCAGCGCCGCCGATCTCGCCGAGGGTGCGGCGCGGATGGCGCGCTTCTTCGCACGATCGGTGGCTGCCGGGAGGCCCGGATGAGGCTGGCGAGTCGACTGGCAGAGCTAACGCCTTATCTCTTCGCCGATCTGAACGCTCGGGCTGCCGCCGCGCGTGAGCGGGGCGCCGACGTGATCAGCCTGGCCGCCGGCGATCCCGATCTGCCGCCGTTGCCCCACGTGCTCGAGGCCCTCATCGCGGCTGCCGGCGATCCGGCGCAGCATCGCTACCCGCCCTACGACGGCCTGAGCGAGCTACGCGAGGCGATCGCCCGTCACTATCGGCGGCGCTACGACGTCCGCCTGGATCCCCGGCGCGAGGTCCTGGTACTCATCGGGGCCAAGGAGGGCTTTGCCCACGCTGCGCACGCCATCCTGGAGCCTGGCAGCGCGGCTCTGGTTCCGGATCCCGGTTACCCGGCCTACGCCAGCCAGGTCCAGCTGGCCGGAGGCGTGGTGCGCCCCCTGCCCCTGGATCCGGGGCGCGGCTGGCTGGCGGACTGGGGAGCCACCGATCCCCGGATGGCCCGGATGGTCTTCCTCAATTACCCGTCCAATCCGACCGGGGCGGTTTGCCAGCTGGCCGATCTCGCCGATGCGGTAGCGTTCTGTCGCGAGCACCACCTTGCGCTCGTACACGATTTGGCCTACGGCGAGATCACCTTCGATGGCCGCGAGGCGCCGTCCGTCTTGCAGGTGCCGGGAGCGACCGAGGTCGCCGTCGAGATCGTCAGCTTCTCCAAGACCTACCGGATGGCAGGTATGCGGGTGGGCGCCGTGGTGGGCAACCCGGAGCTCGTGGCGGCGATGCGGGTGCTCAAGAGCCACTCGGACACCGGTCAGTTCCGGGCCATCCAGCGGGCGGCCGTGGCGGCGCTCGAGGGGCCACAGGGCCATCTTGCGGGCGATCGGGCGATCTATCAGGCCAGGCGCGATCGGGTGGTGGCCCGCCTGGTAGAACTCGGCCTCCAGCCGGACCTCCCCGGCGGCACGCTGTATGTATGGGCCAAGCTGCCAGCCGGCCTGTCGGGCCGCGACTATGCCAGCATGGCGCTGGAACGGGCGGCTGTCCTGGTCACGCCCGGCGAGGCGTACGGGCCGAGCGGCAAGCCATACATCCGCCTTTCCCTCACCGTTCCCGACGAGCGCCTCGACGAGGCCCTCGATCGTCTCTTCAGGCCAAGTTGAAGATGTCCATCGATCCTGGTCTCACGACCCCGCAGGATGCCACGCCGCAAGGGACCCACAACCCGCCGCCGGCCCGCGATCCGGCTCCGCCGGTGATCCTGGCCGAGCGGCTGTTCAAGCACTATGGCTCCTTCGCTGCGGTCAAGGGAATCGATTTCGCGGTGCAGGCCGGCCGCTGCTTCGGATTCCTCGGCCCCAACGGCGCCGGCAAGACCACGACCATGCGGATGATCACCGTGCAGGTTCCGCCGTCAGACGGCCGCCTGGAGGTCCTGGGCCTGGATGTCCGGCGCCACCCCCGTGCCATCAAACGGCGGCTGGGCGTCGTTCCCCAGGACAACAACCTGGACCCCGACTTCACCACGCTCGAGAACCTGCTCCAGTACGCGAGCTACTTCTCGATCCCGCGTCAGGAGGCGCGCAGGCGGGCCAGGGAGCTCCTCGAGTTCGTGGCCCTCTCGGACAAGGCCGACGTGGTGGTGGAGAAGCTCTCCGGCGGCATGCGCCGCCGCCTGGTGATCGCCCGGGCCCTCATCAACCGGCCCGACCTCGTGATCCTCGACGAGCCCACGACGGGCCTGGATCCCCAGGCCCGTCACCTGCTCTGGCAAAAGCTGCGCCAGCTCAAGGACCAGGGTGTCACGATGGTGCTTTCGACCCACTACATGGAGGAAGCCGCGCAGCTGTGCGACGAGCTCGTCGTGATGGACCAGGGCAAGATCCTGGTCCACGGATCGCCCGGCGAGCTGGTGTCGAAGCTGGTGAGCCCGACGGTGCTGGAACTGCGCGTGCCGGCCGAGGATCCGGCCCCGTGGCTCGCAGCCGCCCTGCCCCGCGTGGAGCGGCACGAGCGCATCGGCGACATGGTCTACCTGTACACGCGGGACGGCGAGGAGCTCTTGCACGAACTTCGCCCGCACGCGCTCGAGGCCTTGCTGCGGCCGGCTTCCCTCGAGGACGTCTTCTTGACCTTGACCGGCCGCAATCTCAACGAATGATCCCGGCGAGCGCCTGTTCCCGTCCGATCGGTGCCGAAAGGGGTTTCCTATGAAGCTGACCGCGGCCTTTGCCCAGCTGGCGTTGCGGGATGGAGATGAATCGGCCAACCTGGCCGCCGTCCGCCAGGCGTGTGAGGAAGCGGCCGCGCGCAAGGCGGAACTCCTGGTCCTTCCCGAGCTCTGGCTCTCGGGGTACGACCTGGAGCACGCCGCCGAGCTGGCCCTCGAGCCCGACGACCGTCGCTGGGAAGCGATCGCCGCCCTGGCGCGCGACCACGACCTGGCCGTCGCCGGGTCCTTGATGGTGCGTGAGGGCGACGGGGTCCGCAACGCTCTGGTGATTTTCGATCGCTCGGGCCACCGTATCGCCCGCTACGACAAGATCCACCTGTTCCCCCCTGGCGGCGAGGACCAGCACCTGGCGTCGGGAAGGTCCGTCCAGGTCGTCTCCTTCGGGCCCGAGTCCTTGCGTTCCGGTAGCCTTGACGGCGTGGGCCTCGCCATCTGCTACGACCTCCGGTTTCCGGAGCTCTTCCGCGCCATGCGCGACCGGGGAGCGACACTCGTCCTGCTCCCGGCGCAGTGGCCGCAGTCGCGGCTGACCCACTGGTCGCTGCTGGTCCGGGCCCGGGCGATCGAGAATCAGGTCTTCCTGGTGGCAGCCAACCGGACGGGCCGCGACCGCGCGATCCGCTACGCCGGCCACTCGGTCATTCTGGATCCCTGGGGCGAGGCCATCGTCGAGGCCGGCGATCCGCCCGCCGTGCTTTCGGCAACGCTCGATCTCGACGCCGTCGCGCAGGTCAGGGCGCGCTTCCCCGTGTGGGGCGATCGGCGCGCCGACCTGTTCGGCGAGGAGCTGTCCGGCTTGCAAAACCCGAGCGGTCACGCATAGAGCGCTTTGGGTGCGGCTCTTTCAGATCGACGGCTGGAAGTCAGCATGCGATGGGCCCTGCGGCCGTGTCGGCCGGCCGCGTGAGCGGTCCCGCAAGCAGAGCCGCGTGATTCCGGCGAGCCTCCTGATCGA
>JAJXWQ010000036.1 GCA_021781555.1 bacterium | reverse complement strand
CTAGCCCGGAAAATTCGCGGAGCTTGTTGGAAGGCCGGGCCCAACGGTAGGCTATTGTTGCAACACAACCCCACCGGAGGCCCGGCCATCACATGCAAGATCCTACCACTCTCTTCCCCGTCCCGACCCCGACCGGCAAGAAGGTTTACGCCGCCTTCGACACGGGCGAGTTGACGACCGACGCGGGCATTGCGTTCATCCGCTCCGTGGACGAGCAACTTGGATTGACCGCAGATCTGGCGCCGCTGCTGCCCGACCCGCGTAACCCGCTCCTCGTTCAACATCAGCACCTCGATCTACTGCGCCAACGTGTCTACTCGATCGTGGCGGGCTACGAGGATACGAACGACGCGACCAAGTTGCGCAGCGATCCCGCATTCAAGCTTGCCGCAGGTCGGGCCCCGTTCGATTCCCGGAGCGACCTGGCCAGTCAGCCCTCGCTGTGCCGATTCGAGCACCGGATCACGCCTCAATCGCTGGCGTTGATGCAAATGACCTACGTCGAGAGCTGGCTGGCCCATCGGGCCAGGCCCAAGAAGATGCTGCTCGACATGGACTCCACGTGGGACGAGACCCACGGCGGCCAGCAGCTGACGTTCTTCAACGGGCACTACGGTTCCTACGGGTACCATCCGCTGCTCGTCTTCGACGCCGAGACCAGCGACCTGATCGTCGCCCACCTTCGCCCGGGCAATGTCGGGGCGGCCGAGGGCGCGCTCGCACTGCTCGAGGGAGTGGTCGAGAGCATCCGCGACAAGTGGCCCGGCATGCCGATCCTTTTCCGCGCCGATGGCGGTTTCGCCGCACCCGACATCTACGAGTGGTGCGAGGCCAACGCCGTCGACTACGTCATCGGACTCCCGATCAACAAGGCCCTCGAGCGTCTCTCTGCCGGCTGCTTGGCGGCGGCCAAGGCCGAGTTCTATGCGGGCAAACTGCCGGCCGGGGCCGTGGGGAAGGCGTTCACGGAATTCCGCTACAAGGCGAAGTCCTGGAAGGAGGACCGTCGAGTCATCGCCAAGGCCGAGCACGGCGGCCTCGGCCCCAATCAGCGCTACGTCGTGACCAACCTCAAGGGCCGTACGCCCCGCAAGATGTACGAGTTCTACTGCGAGCGCGGCCAGTCGGAGAACATGATCAAGAACCTCAAGAATGCGCTCTTCGCCGACCGCCTGAGCTGCTCGGACTTCCTGGCCAACGCGTTCCGCCTGCTGCTGCACGCCGTCGCCTACCGTCTCTGCCTTGCACTTGCAAAGCGCGTCGAGGCGCTCACCGGCGAAGTCTGGCAGTTCGACACGATCCGGCTCCGGCTGATCAAGGTCGCCGGCCTGTTCGTCGAGCAGGCGCGGCGGATCGTCTTGCACTTGCCCGCAGCCTTCCCCTTCGCCAAGCTCTGGGCCAAAGTCTCTGCCGATCTCAACCGGCCCCCACTGCCGGCGTAAACCGCACCTCCCAAAGTCAAGCAAGCCACGCCGGACTTGGACGACCGGCCGGTTTGACGTGCGTCGGCAACGGACCAACGCTCGATCTCACAGGCCGACCGATCCCTCACGCAGCAACATCTTCGCCGGCAGCCGAGAAGAGGTGACAGGCGTCACTCAACACGCGGCCGAGCTGGGAGAAATGCGGGCCCTGCTTGCCCCTCCGTGAAGTTACCATCCATAGAGTTGTCCCCCAGGCCCGATACGATGGCGCTGTACTACGACGCCTCCCGGCAGGAACTGGGGGACCACCAGAAGACTGGATCGCTATAGCCCGACTGCCCGTAAGGGCTCGTTGTGAACTTGCGACCGCTCTTCCTGCCCCCAGTATATCGGCAGAACCCTCGATGGTAACTGCGGCCCGACCGCTTAACAGAACTTGTGCTGCGCCGGTATGCCGGCTGGGAGGCGTGTCCAAGCAAGGAGATCCCATGCAGAAAATCGACGAGGCAGAGCAGCGATGGCTGGAGTCCTTCCGGCAGGCTTCCGACCGCGTCTTTGTAGGGCTCGACCACCATTCGCGGCAAGTGACCATCGCAGCCGGGTCCGGCAGCGATTTCTTCCGCTCAACGACCCGCGATGGGGGCTGGATCCCCACCGCCGTCTTCGAGCAGGACGGCCCCGGTTACGAGAAGCTGCTTCAGTGGCTCGATGGCCAGTTCAGCGGCGTGCCACGAGATCGCTTCACGTTCCTGGCCGAGCCGACGTTCGCCAAGCCGTTCGGCCGCTATATGGTCAGGGCGGGCTTTGATGCCCGCGAGATCAAGTGGGTCAGGACGTCGGAGGTGGCGCCGTACCGCAAAGCCAAGGGCATCGGCAAGGCGGGAAAGAACGACTGGGACGATGCCCGGGCGATGGCAATGATGGCCTTCGATGCGGCAGCATCTCCCGTGGCCGGGCGCTCATTTCTCCCGGGCGTACGCGAGTCTGCTCGGGCAGAAGGGCTCGGTAGGCTGGCTGCCGACTACTGGCGGCTGTCGGAACAGTCAGTCCGCCTCCAGAACCAGATCTGGGATCTGGTGGTGCGTCTCTTTCCCGAGTGCTGGCGCATATGGAACCGCTCGGAAACGGTCCTAAAGCCTGACGGGAGCCAGTTTGAGCGGCAGAAGATGTCCCTGTTCCGTACTTCGGTACCGATGCAGATCCTTTCGGCGTTCCCGGGGGCCCGCGCTGTCGCCGAAGCGGGCTTCGACACGATCTGGGCCACGATCTCCCGCCAAGGGGTACGACCTAACCGTATCCGGGCGCTCGTATCCCTTGCCGAGCAGTCGTCAGGCATCCACGAGCCGCTCGACTCAGAGCGCCTACGTCTGCTCATCGGCGAGTACCGCGACGTCCGTTCGCGCCTCGGAGTCTACGTCCAGAGCATCCAGGACGCGGTCGAGGCGGATCCCGTCCTGTCTTCGCTGAGAAACATAACCTGCCTCTCGCCTCAGTTCCTGGGCGTGATCCTCGGCGCCCTGGGCGACGTGAGCAGGTTCCCGGATGTCGACGCGGTCAAGCGCTACCTCAACATCGCTCCGGTTCCGATGCCGCAGACGGGGACGGTCGACCCCCTGGGCCGGCCGGTGCAGATCTGGCGCCTTCCGGCAAACACCTACGAGCGCAAGGGCGGTCAGAAGAAGCTCGTCTACAGGATCCGAGGCCGCCAAGACGTGCGGATCGTTCTGTACTGCTGGTTCCAGTACCTTGTCTGGACTGCGCGCCTGCGGTCGGACGATCCCTTCGTCAAGCTCTACCTGCGCCTCAAGGAAGAGCACCAGGGGCAGCCCCGTTGGTTCGCCAAGGCGCGGTGGAAGGTGGCAGCGAAACTGATCGGCGTAATCTTCCACTGCCTGCGCCGCCAGGAAGCTTACGATCCCGCGAAGCTGCGCATGGAGACAGAATCAGCGGAATAACTCGAACCTGATGCCAGCCGAGACCGCCTGTTGGACCAACGAGGCGGCGCTTTGTGCTGCTCAGACGGTCCGGAAAGGTTTTTCCACGACGCGAGTTGCGGGGGATAAATGGCTTGGCTGCGGGATCCTGGGCAGCAGTCGGGCGGCTTATCCACTCCGGTGGATTCCCCCGCCCCCGGACCCCCACCCCTTCTGCTACTGCGGATCTTTTCTCCTGATCTCCAGGGGGCTTGACATCTCGTGCAACAGAATAGTCCGGGCTAGGCCTTTTGCAGTTTGAACGGGTCCCTCTGCGCGGTCGCTTCGCTGCGCAACCGGGCCCCGTTTGACTCATCGGGCTCGATCCATTCAAACCGGGAGCACTCTAGCTCATACCGCCGCGGGTCGGCCAAAGGTCCGGGCGATGGCCTCATCGAAGGGCGGCCGCAAGACCCCGCGCTCGGTCACGATCCCCTGGATCAAGCTGGCGGGCGTGACATCGAACGCCGGGTTGAAGACCCGCGCACCCTCGACGACCACCCGCTTGCCGGCGATGTGGGTGACCTCCTCGGCCGATCGTTCTTCGATCGGGATCAGCGCGCCGGTCGGCATGTCGGGATCGAAGGTCGAGAGCGGAGCTGCGATGTAGAAGGGGATCCGGTGGTGGTGGGCCAGCACGGCAAGGCTATAGGTGCCGATCTTGTTGGCGCTGTCGCCATTTGCAGCGATCCGATCCGCACCCGTGATCACGAGGTCGACGCGACCCTGCTGCATGAGGTGGCCTGCCATGCTGTCCGTGATGACCGTGAACGGGATCTGGTCGTTCTGGAGCTCCCAGGCATTGAGGCGCGCTCCTTGCAGGCGGGGTCGCGTCTCGCTGACCCAGACGTGGATCTGCTTGCCCGCAGCGCGAGCCGATCGGATGGTACCGACAGCCGTGCCGTATTCCACGGTCGCCAGCGACCCGGTACTGCAGAGCGTGAGCACGTCGCCATGATCCGGGAAGAGCGGGATCCCGTTGCGTCCGAGCGCCTGATTCAGGTCGACGTCCTCCTGGGCCATCACCTGGGCCTCGAGCTGGAGATAGGCCCGCAACGCATCAACCTCGAGATGCCGGCGTTCCCGCGCCGCGGTCACCATGCGCTGGATCGCCCAGGCCAGGTTGACGGCCGTCGGCCTCACTCGCTTGAGATCCTCACCCACGGCCGCCAGGCGCTCGGCCAGCTCCTCGCCCGACGCAGCCTCGATCGCGTTGGCCGCCAGGACCAGGCCCATGGCGGCCGCCACGCCAATCGCTGGCGCCCCGCGAACCCGCATGGTCGCGATCGCCTCTGCCACCTCCTCGACCCGAGTCAGGTGGAGGACCACGACCTCCTCAGGAAGACGGGTCTGGTCGATCATCTCGACCAGACCCTCTTTCCAATCAACCGTCCTCACCATCCGCTCCTTTAACCGTCGACCGTGTCCCGGTCGCGTCGAGGGGCGCTGGCAAAGGCCGATGGCGGCTAGGGGTACAGACCCCTGACGCGCAGAGCCTCGGTGACGCGACCGACGCCGATGCTGTACGCTCCCATCCTAAAGGACAGGCCCTTCGTCGTCACGAGGTTGGCCACGTTGTCGAAGGCGCGCTCGACGAGTTCCTGCAGCCGAAGATTGACTTCGTCCTCGGTCCAGAAGAGCTCGCTCTGGCCCTGGACCCACTCGAAGTAGCTCACGATGACGCCACCCGCGTTGGCCAGGATATCCGGGACGATCGTGACGCCCTTGCGTTCGAGGATCGCCTCGCCCTCGGGCGTGATCGGCGCATTGGCTGCCTCGATCACGAATTCGGCCTTGACCCGATCCGCGTTGGCGTCGGTGATCGAGTTTTCCATGGCGGCCGGAATCAGGATGTCGACGTCGTGGGTCAAGAGGGCGGCGTTGTCCATCGGCTCCGCCTCGGGGAAGCCCCGCAGCGATCCGTTGGCCTGCGCGTACTTGAGCATGGCCGGGATGTCGAGGCCGTCCTCGTTGTGGTAGCCGCCGTACATATCACTCACCGCAATGACCTTGAGGCCAGCCTGGTGGGCCAAATGCGCAGCCGTTCCACCGACGTTGCCGAAGCCCTGGATAGCCACCCGGCCGCCCTTGTGCGACTGCCCCTTGAACTTGAGCAACTCGAGCAAGTTGGCGACGACGCCTCGGCCGGTCGCCTCGGCTCGGCCGAGCGAACCACCGATGGCGATGGGCTTGCCGGTGACGACCCCCGGAGCGGCGTAGCCGTGGGCCACGCTCCAGGTGTCCATGATCCAGGCCATCTCGCGCGGCCCCGTATTGAGATCCGGCGCCGGGATGTCCTTCTTGGGATCGAAGACCGACACCATGTCGTTCGCGAAGCGCCGAGTGAGCGCCTCGAGCTCACGAACCGAAAGCTCACGCGGATCGACCGTGATACCGCCCTTGGCGCCGCCATACGGCAGGCCCACGAGGGCGCACTTCCAGGTCATCAGCATGGCCAGCGCCGTAACCTCGTCGATGTCGACGTTGGGGTGGAAGCGCAGGCCGCCCTTGTAGGGGCCCAGGGCATTGTTATGTTGCACTCGGTAGCCCGAGAACATCCGCACTTGGCCATTGTCCAGCCGCACCGGACTGTGCGTTTCCACCACGCGATCAGGGTAGGTGAGACGCTCGCGAGATCCTGGATCCATGCCCAGAATGTCGGCTACCTTGCCCAGCTGGTGGCGCGCAGAGGTGAGCGGAGAGATCTTGACCGGCTCCTTGACGATCACCTTTAGCAACTCCTTGATCAAGTCGCGGGACGCCTTCGTCACGCTTACTCGATCGTAACACACCCCGTGGGTGGCTGACGATGGTAATCAGTGCAACCAGCGTGCCAACCGTCGGCGAAACTTGCAGCTCAGGTCAGGTCGCAGCCGAGGGAACCCGGAGGAAGCGGCCGGCCCGCACGTCGTCGGCATAGCGTCCGACCGCGGCGCCGATCGTCTCGTGGACCCGGGCATACAGCGCGGCGTGCTTGGGAACGTGGTCGGTATGGAGCCCAACCAGGTCGTGGAAGACCTGGATCTGGCCGTCGCAGTCCGGTCCGGCCCCGATGCCGATGGTCGGGATGGCCAGCTCGGACCGGATCTGGGCCGCCAGCTCGGCAGGGACGAGTTCGAGGACGACGGCGCTGGCCCCCGCATTCTCGAGCTCGAGCGCCTGCTCGCGGATCTCGTGGGCGCGCTCGGGGCTCTTGCCTTGCAAGCGGTAACCACCCAGCGCGTGCACGCTCTGGGGCGTGAAACCGAGATGCGCCACCACGGGGATCCCTTGCTCCACCAGAGCGCGGGTCGCCTGGAGCTGGGCCGGGTTTCCCCCCTCGAGCTTGACGGCCGCAGCTCCTGCCTCCTTGAGGAAGCGGCCGCCATTGGCAACGGCTTCGGCCGGCGTATTGTACGAGAGGAAGGGAAGATCGGCGACGACCAGCGCCCGCCGCGTTCCGCGGCTGACGGCTCGCACGTGATGGAGCATCTCCTCCATCGTGACCGGAAGCGTGGTGGCAAGGCCAAGCACAACCTGCGCCAGACTGTCGCCCACCAACAGGAGATCCACGCCGGCCTGGTCAAGGGCGACGGCGGTGGAGTAGTCGTAGGCCGTCACGGCCACGATGGGCTCTCCACGCTCCTTCATGCGCCTCAGATCGGGAGCAGTGATGGGTTTCACGAGGCACCTCCAGGCTGTCGCGGGCGTACCCGCCCATTATGCCGCAAGGAGAGGACCATCAAGAAATCCGCCTTCCGCCCGGCCCCCTCGGACCCATCCCGGCCAGAGGCCTGGCGCGGCCCTGCGGAACTCAGCGGTCGATCGTAAAGACCTGGACCCGTCCGTTACCGCGATCGGCGACGTAGAGGCGATCGTCGGGGCCGACGGCAAGGCCCTCGGGAGAGCTGAACTCGGAAGTGCGGGTTCCCCGGTGCCCCAGACTGAGAATCGCAGTACCCTTGGGATCGAAGACCTGAACGCGGTGATTGAGCGTGTCGGCGACGTAGATGAACCCTTCCCGGTCGACCGCAACATCCCGTGGCACGCTGAACTGACCAAGGCCCGCGCCCTTTTGACCGAAGCTCTTCTGCAACTTGCCAGCCGGGTCGTAGATGTTGACCACGGCGTTGGTCGAGTCGATCACGTGGAGCCAGCCTTCGGGACCCAGAGCCAGGCCCGATGGAGCTGCCAGGCCCTCGGTGATGGTGATCGTCTGGCGCTCGTTCGGGTCGAAGGCCAGGACCCGCCGGTTGTTAGGCTCCGAGACGTAGATCGCCCCGCTCGCGGTGATGAGAATGCGGCCCGGCACGGCAGGCTGCTCGGTGGCCGTGCGCCCTCGCTTCCAGACGCCCAGGGGTTGACCCGAGGTGTCGAACTTGTAGATACGATGATCGAGATCGTCCGAGACATAGAGAATGCCCTGGGGCGAGACGGCCACCGACTTGGGGAACCGGAAGCACTCCTGGTTGACCATCGCACGGATCTGGCCGACCTGGTTTCCGACGGTGTCGTACGTCAGGACGCGGCCATTCTCGGTGTCAGCGACATACAGCCGACCTTGTCCATCGAAGGCGATCCCGCGGTTCTGGTTGAACTCTCCCTGCCCGAACCCGCCCTTGCCATAGACCTGGGCAAAGGTCAGGCCCTTGATCGCTTGCCGGACCGCAAGGGCCGCGTTGACGGCAGCGTTGACCGCCTTCCCGCTCTGCTCGTACAGCGTGTTGCCGCGCGGCACGACCACGGACGATGCGGAGGCTCCAGTCAGCCGGGGCGCGCCGGGTTGCCCCGCGGCCGCTCGGCCCGGGGACGCCGCGGCGGCATCCACGGGCACAGCCTTGGGATCGGGCTGCGACTTGGTGACAGCCGATGGCATCGCGAGCTGGGGGCGGGTCGGAGAGGATGGCGCGGACAGCTGAGGACGACCCTGGACCGCGGGCGCCGAGAGTTGCGGCCGGCTCCGGCCAGACAAGGTGGTCGAGCCCGATTTGTTGGTTGGGGTCAGCGAGCCTTCGAACTTGGCCGTCGACCCGAGCCCCCCGGCGAAGGTCGAACGACCGCAGCCAGGGCATACCTTGCCATTGGGAGGCAGCGACGCCTGGCAGAAACGGCAGCGTTCGAGCGTCGGCACGACAACCGGAGCACTTGCCGCTGGCTCGCCTCGGAGGGCCTCCTGAAGCGCGTACTGCATCTCGGCGGCGCGCTGGTAACGCTCCTCGCGGTTCTTCTTGAGCGCACGCTGGACGACGGCATCGAGCTTGGGGGGGATGTTGGGGTTGATCTTGGTAAGCGGCTCGGGGGTGTCGTTCATGATGCGGAGGATCGTGCCGCCGAGATTGCCCGCATCGAAGGGGGTCTTGAAGGTGAGCATCTCGTAGAACAAGGCACCCAGAGAAAAAATATCCGCCCGGCCGTCCACGTCCCGGGAGTCGGTAAGCTGCTCGGGAGAGATGTAGGCGATCGTGCCCAAGGTCGTCCCCGTGGTCGTGAGATCCGGAAGGTCGCTCTTGACGCGGGCGACTCCGAAGTCCATCAGCTTGACCTGGCCGTTGTCCTTGATCTGGATGTTGTCCGGCTTGATGTCTCGGTGAACGATCCCTTGCTGGTGCGCGTAATCGAGAGCCCCGCAGATCTGGACGCCGATGTCGACGACCTGCTGGTACGAGAACACGGCTTTCTTCTCGAGGTAGTGGCCGAGAGATTTGCCGTCCACCAGCTCCATGGCCATGAAGTAGCGATCGCCGTCGTTGCCCATCTCGTAGACGGTGACGATGCACGGATGCTTGAGGCGCGTCGCGGCGAGGCCCTCTCGCTTGAAGCGCTCGACCGTGTCGACCCGCTCCGCCTCGGGCAGGGTCGGCGCCAGGATCAGCTCCTTGAGCGCAACCTCCCGGTCGTTGTCGGGATCGACCGCCCGGTACACGACGCCCATTCCGCCGCGACCGAGCTCCGCGATGATCTCGTACTTGCCTAGCTTCTCGCCCATCTCGCCCCGACTGATGAGCCCTGACGCCCGCCCGGGCCACGAGGGCCGGCGGCCGCGAACGGGGAAAGGAGGTAGCTCACTCGACTACGTACTCGGCCATCACGACGGTGATGTTGTCGTAGCCGCCGCGGGCCATGGCCAGGTCGAGCATCTTCTGGCAGGCGTCCTGCAGGTCCTCGTGCTCGCCGGCCATCCTGGCCAGCTCATCATCGGCGACCAGGCCGGAAAGGCCGTCCGTGCACAACAGCAGACGATCCCCGACCTTCCAGTGCACCACCGCGACATCCGCCTCGACATCCATCTGCATCCCCAGGCAGCGGGTGATGACATTGCGATACGGGTGATGGATGGCCTCCTGCGGCGTGATGGCCCCGGCCTTGAGCAGCTGGGCCACGACCGAATGATCCTCGGTCACCTGCTCGATGAAGCCGCCGTCCCGCACGAGGTAGGCCCGGGAGTCTCCGACGTGGCCGAGATAGACGTTCTCGCCGTCGATGATCGCCACGGTGGCCGTCGTGCCCATGCCCCGCATCGAGGCATCGGACATCGACGCCTGGACGATCTGGCGATTGGCCTCCTGGACCGCACGCTGGATGTTGGCCTGAACGTCACCCTCACGCGGATCGTTCTCGGCCAGCACCGCGCTCACGACCTCGACTGCGCTCTGGGCAGCCTTCTCACCGGCGAGGTGCCCCCCCATGCCGTCGGCAACCATCACGAGCCCCCGCGAGGGGTCGATGGCGAAACAGTCTTGGTTGATGTCGCGGACCTTGCCGACATCCGTTACGCAGCCAACACGCAAGGTTTGCTTTCCTTGTGAAATCACGGTTTTCCTTACCCGTAGTTAGGCCGGGCCCGCAGGGCCGTAATGACCTGGTCCTGGGAACAGAATCCGCCCTCGAGGAGGACCTGGGTGAGCGGTGCGCCTTGCTCGAGCTGGATCTTGATGGCCTCGTCCAGTTGTTCGAGCGTCAGCGCTCCCATCTCAATCAAAAGGATACCCAAGGTTGGTGGTCCTGTGACGTCCGCCTGCGCGGTGGGCGTCATGTTGCCGAACGAGAAGTCCGTCTGGAACGGGTCGAAGTTGAAATCGGAGAAATCAGGCATGCCTTACTCCTCCTCCTCCTCCACGGCGACGACCGGAGCCACGCCGGCGACCCGGTCGTCCTCGCCAAGGCGCTGCAACCGAACGCCCTGGGCCATGCGGCTGTAGCGGCCAATATCCGCGACCTTTTGCCGGATCACGATGCCCAAGGTGGTGACCAGCACGATCTCGGCGTTCTCGTGAACCACGAGGATGTTGGCGACCTTGCCGTCGCGATTGGTGTTGAGCTTGATGTTGATGAGACCGAGGCCCCCCCGGCTCTGCGCCCGGTACTCGCCGATGGGCGTGCGCTTGCCGTAGCCGTCCGTCGTGACCGTCAAGAGGTCGGCGTCGGCCTCCGCGATGGCCATGCCCACGACCGTGTCCCCGGGCCTGAGGGTGATCCCCCTGACCCCTCGGGCCGGCCGGCCCAGAGGACGGAGCTCGTCCTCGGGGAAGTGGATGGCCATGCCCTCCTGGGTCGCGATGACGACGCCGGAGTTGCCCAGGGTGCTCGAGACCCAGCCCAGCTCGTCCCCGTCGTCGAGGGCGATGGCGATGATGCCGCTGCGGCGGATGTTGGAGAAGGCCGAGAGCTCGGTCTTCTTGATGGTACCGAGCCGGGTGAGCATCAACAGGAACTGGTCGTCGCCGAATCCCTTGGCCACGGGGACGACCGAGGTCACGATCTCGCCCTCGGAAAGCGGGAGCAGGCTCGCGATGTTGCTACCCTTGGCGGTCCGCCCGGCCTCCGGAAGTTCGAAGATCTTGAGGGAGTACGCCAGGCCCTTGTTGGTGAAGAACAGGACCGGCTGGTGCGCGCTGCCCACGAAGAAATGGCGCACGAAATCGCCCTCGCGGTGGCCCATGCCCGTGATGCCCTTGCCACCACGGCCCTGGCGCTCGAAGGTGTCCACCGCCAGGCGCTTCACGTAGCCCTGATCGGTGATGAAGACCGCCATGTCCTCGTCGGGAATGAGGTCCTCCCGGCTGAAGTCGCCCGCGTCGTGCTCGAGCCGCGTCCGGCGCTCGTCGCCGTACTTGTCCTTGATGGCCTGCAGATCCTGCTTGATCAGCCCGTAAATCCGGTCCTTGTCGCCGAGGATGGCCTCTAGCTCCGCGATGCGAGCCCGAAGCGAGGCGGCCTCGTCCTCGAGCTTGCCCCGCTCGAGCTGGGTGAGGCGGCGGAGCTGCATCTCGAGTACAGCGTTGGCCTGAATCTCGGTGAGCCCGAAACGACTCATGAGGCCCTGGCGAGCCGTCTCGGTATTTTGCGAGGCGCGGATGAGGGCGATGACTTCGTCGAGATTGTGCTGGCAAATCAGCAGACCATCGACGATGTGCAGACGAGCCTCGGCCTTGCGCTTTTCGTAGCGCGTCCGGCGCGTGAGGACCTCGACGCGGTGGTCGAGGTAGTGCACCAGGATGTCCCGCAGCGGCAGGATCTTGGGCTGGCCGTTGACCAGCGCGAGGGAGATGATGCCGAACGAGGTCTGCAGGGCCGTCTGCTTGTACAGGTTGTTGAGCACGACCTGCGCGATGGCGTCCCGCTTGAGCTCGATGACGACGCGAATGCCCTCGCGGTCGGATTCGTTGCGAAGGTCGGCGATGCCGTCGAGCTTCTTGTCCTTGACCAGTTCGGCGATCTTGGCGAGCAGGGGGTCAGGCCCCACCTGGTAGGGCAGCTGGGTGGCCACGATCGCCATCCGGTCCTTGCGGACCTCCTCGATGTCGCAGACCGCCCGCAGTGTGATCGACCCGCGGCCGGTGGTGTAGGCGTCGTAGATGCCACGCTCGCCCATGATGATGCCGCCCGAGGGGAAATCCGGCCCCTTGATGTGGGACATCAGATCGCTCGACGTGAGGTCGGGAGAGTCGATCAGCGCACCCAGGGCATCGCATACCTCGACAAGGTTGTGCGGGGGGATGTTGGTCGCCATACCGACGGCGATGCCGGCCGAGCCGTTGATCAGGAGGTTGGGGATGCGAGCCGGCAGGACCGTGGGCTCCTCGGTGGTGCCGTCGTAATTGGGCAGGAAATCGACCGTCTCGGCGTCGATGTCGACCAGGAGCTCGGACGAGATCCGCGACAACCGGGCCTCGGTGTACCGGTATGCGGCCGGAGGATCGCCATCCAGCGATCCGAAGTTCCCGTGGCCATCGACCAGGGGATAGCGGATGTTGAAACCCTGGGCCAACCGCACCATCGCGTCGTAGACGCTGGCATCGCCGTGCGGATGGTACTTGCCCAGCACATCTCCGACGACGGTCGCGCTCTTGCGGTGCTTGCGATCGGCCGTCAGGTTGTTCTCGTGCATCGCGTACAGGATGCGTCGATGCACGGGCTTGAGGCCGTCGCGGACATCCGGCAGCGCCCGTCCGACGATGACGCTCATGGCGTAGTCGAGGTAGCTCTGCCGTAATTCGGCCGGTAGGCTACGCGGAAGGATCTTCTGCGGAATCTGGGGGTCGGACAACGAGGGCCTCCGGTTCAGGGCGGTGAAAAGCCACTGTTGGCCCCATCACCCGAAGACCTCATCATACCACAGCTCCGCAGCTTACCCGAGCGTCCTCTCGCACTTCCCCCGAGCGACCCGACGAGCGTCCCTGGCCCCCGGGGCCAGGGGCATCTTGCTCGCGTCCAGCTCCCGGTCACGGGTCTCAGTAGCCGAGCAACCGGCCGCGATCGTTGCCCGAGAAAAACTCGACCAGGCCCTTGCAGTCGTCTTGGATGCGAGCGAGCAGCGAGCCGTGCGGATCTGGCGGGGGCGGGGTCTTGGCCTGCAGATCCTGACCCATCGCCTTCCAGGCCTCGAACTCGGACTTGTCACCCCTCTGATACTGACTGAAGACGAACCGGACGTTCCAGGGGAAGATCACATCGAATCCGTTCCGGCGCTGGGCATCGAAATTCTCCATCGACTTGTTTGCGTTCCACTCGACCGGATTCCAGGGTTCGGCCTGCATCTCCGCGACGTATGCCTGCTTGCCCGACTTCTCGACCAGGGCTTTGGCCTGCCGGGGATCGGTGACCATCCGGGAACGCTCTCCGATCGTGCCCGGGCGAAGTTTGCCCAGGGCGCTGACCCCGGGCTCGGGGTAGACGTCGAGACCCACCAGGGAAAACTCGGGCATCTTGATGAGCTCCTCGCTCTCCTTGGACAGAGGAATGCCCACGTTCAGAGCCAGGGGCCGCCTGGCCGGATCGGCCGCCCGGATGGCCTGGGCCTCCTGCTTGACGAAGTTCGCACCGACGTAGTCCCCCACGGGACCGAACTGGACCCCGGGCTCGTTCTCGACCTGGAAGGCCACGATATTGGAGTCTCCTGCGACGTGCTCGACCAGCATCTTGTCGTAGGCCAGCGCGTGCTTGCGCAGATCCGCGTTCTGGGCCAGATCGGTGCCCGGGGCCGAGGAATAGCCGTGCTTGGCCCACCAGCCCCAGTGCTGCGCCAGCCACGCGTCCGAGCGCTGCAAGAAAGTCGCGTGGTCCCGCTTGAGATCCTTGGGCATCGCCCAGCTCGGGATGTGACCCTCGGGCCATCCCGGCGCTTTCATCCCGACCGTCAAGATCACCTTCATGTGGTACTTGCGGGCCAGCGCCAGTTGCCTGTCTAGCTGGCTGAAGTCCTCCTGGCCGGGCCCCTTGGCCTGGATCTGATCCCAGTAAGCCCCGAGGCGCAACACGGTGATGCCCATGTCGTGCATCATCTTGAACGCCTGCCCATCCGTGAGCCCGGCGTTGCGAGCCACATCCTCGGTGTAGGTCGTCCCCAGCTGATCGGGCGCCAGAACCTGGGCCTTTCGGGGCGCGAAGCGATCGGGGGCGAGCTTCGGGGCCAGCGACCTGACCGCCGGCAGGCGGTGCGGGCCGGCCGCGGACGGCGCCAGCGAACGGAGACGGGTCGGAGTTACCGCGCTGCTGCGGGTGTCGACCGACTGCTTCACGCGTACCTCCTCTCGGGCTTCCCGTGCAGGTTGTAGCCGGCAGCGATCTCCCTTCGGACTAAGCTTGGGTTAACCTTCCTTGGCCCTTCCGCCCGGCCGGCTCTCCGCTGCCCGTTGCCCGGATTTGGCGCCCTGGCCCCACGCCGTCCGGCCTGGCCGGGGCGGGATTTGCGCGGGCCGCGGAGGCGTGCAGCTCTACCAGGCAAGCCGATCTCAGGGCCACGTTGACCGCTAAGCCGGCGTTTGCTAATATCAAGGCCGCCATTCCCGGCTCGTCTAATGGTAGGACTGCAGACTCTGGATCTGCCTGTGGAGGTTCGAATCCTTCGCCGGGAGCTAGAGCCCGATTTCGGGCCCAATCGATGCCGAGTGCGATCGTGCTAGCGCCACCAACCCTGGTGCTGGCCGGGTTCATGGGAGCCGGCAAGACCACCCTGGGGCGGGAACTGGCGGAACTCCTCGGATGGCGCTTCGTCGACCTCGACGAGGAGATCGCCGCCGGGGCGGGGATGTCGATCGCCGAGATCTTCCAGGTCGAGGGCGAGGCGGGGTTCCGCCGGCGCGAGTCCGAGGCCATCGCCAACCTGTCGGCAGCAACGGGCCCGGCCATCGTGGCCACGGGCGGCGGGGCCATCGTCGCGGAGACAAACCGCGCCCGACTGCATGCGCTGGGCCCGATCCTGCACCTCGCCTGCCCGGTTTCGCTTCTCTGGAAGCGCTCTGCCGGGCAGGGCCGCCCGCTGGCAACCCAGAGGGCGACCTTTCACGCCCGGCATGCCGAGCGCGAAAGCCTCTACCGCTCCCTTCCCTACCAGATCCGAGCCGGCGGCGGCACCCCGCAGGACCTCGCACGCCGTATCGCCAGCCGGTTCGTCGCGCCCGCGGCCACCGTACAGGTGCAGCTCCCGGAACGCCCCTACGACATCGTGGTCGCGCCGGGGGGACTCGCGCACCTGGGCACCTTGCTGCAAGAGGCGCTGGGCCGGCGGGGTCGGTGCCTGGTGGTGAGCCATCCGGCCATCTGGCGCCGGTACGGGGAGATCGTCCAGGCTGCGCTGGCCGGTGCCGGCTGGAAGGTGCAGCAGGCCCTGGTGCCGGCAGGAGAGCCCACCAAGTCGCTGGCCCAGGTTCGGTCGCTCTATCGCGCCCTCCTGGCGGCCGATTCGGAGCGCCAGGATCCGGTCCTTGCGCTCGGGGGCGGAGTGGTCGGCGATCTGGCGGGATTCGTCGCGGCGACTTACCTGCGAGGGGTGCCCTTCGTGCAGGTGCCGACGACCTTGCTGGCGCAGATCGATTCCTCGGTCGGGGGGAAAGTCGGCGTCAACCTGCCCGAGGGCAAGAACCTCGCGGGGGCCTTCCACCAGCCGAGGCTCGTCGTCACGGATCCTTTGACGTTGCTTTCTCTGCCGCGGCGCGAATTTCGGAGTGGCCTCGCGGAGCTGATCAAGTACGGCGTGATCGCCGACCCCGAGCTCTTCGAGGCGATCGAGCGGGATCTCGGCGCGATCGCCGAGCGCCGGGCGGCGGTCCTGGTGCCGCTCATCGCCCGGGCCTGCGAGATCAAGGCCCGGATCGTCGCGGCCGACGAGCGCGAGGCCGGCCTCCGCCGAATTCTCAACTTTGGCCACACCCTCGGGCATGCGATCGAGACGGTGTCAGGCTATGGGGTGGTGCTCCACGGCGAGGGGGTCGCGATCGGAATGGTCTTCGCAGCGCGCCTGGGTGCGGAGCTCGAGCTGTGCGATCGCGGCCTCGTCGACCGCCTCGTCGCGTTGCTAGAGCTGGCGGGACTGCCCACCGGCACGAAACTCCCCGCCGGCCTCCTGCTCGAGGCGATGCAGCGGGACAAGAAGATGACCGCAGGAAGGATCGTCTGGATCCTGCCCGAGTGCCTGGGATCGGTACAAGCCGTCCAGGATGTCCCGGCCAGCCTCCTCCGGACCCTCTTGGAGGGGTGACCTTCCCGGCGTCACCGGTGTGGCGCGAACCTCGGCCCTGGCCGCCGCAGTGCGGCGACCGCGCAGAGGGGGCCGTTCAAACTCCCCAAAACCCTAGCGGTACACGCGGTAGTCGAGGCCCGGGAAGATGTTGTCCAGGAACTCGATCTCGGACAGCCAGAAGTCGTCCACGCGGCCAGTGCGCACCGAGTCGTAGAGCTTGTTGAAGCGCAGCAGGTGCGACTTGGTCCGCTTGATCGCGTAATCGACCATCGTGCCGGTCTTCATGATGAACGCCCAGTCAGAGGACTGCGCCAGAAGAAGCTCCCGGGCCATCTGGTTGAGTGCGCGCTCCTCGATGCCGTTGCCGTTGGTATCGATGCGGGAAACCTCGATCATGCGCTCGGCAGCCTTGTGGAGGTGCGGGTAGACCCACTCGTTGGTGTCGTTCAGCCAGAACGAGGCGTAACCCTCGGCGCCCCAGCTCGAGTAGGACGGCTGACAAACCTGCTGCGTGGGCTCGAGATCGAGGTACTCGGCCGGAGTCGTGAGCCTCAGAACCTTCGAATCGCAGCTCACCTTGCGCAGCAGGTAGTTCAGCCAGTTGGGGCCTTCGAACCACCAGTGGCCGAAGAGCTCGGCGTCGTATGGGGAGATCACGATCGGCGTGCGGCCCATCGACGTGAACAGGTGCTCGGCCTGGCGCTCGCGGCACCACAGGAAATGCCCGGCGTGCTCGGCGGCCTTCTGATCGGCCCAGTAAGGATCGTACGGTTGCTTCTGGTCGGTCTTGCCGGTGACCCGGTAGTACTTGACGCCGGTGTTCTTGCGATCGCCGGTGGGCTGGATGTACGGGGCGATGTAGTTGAGGTCCAGGTCGTAGCCGATATCACGGTAGAACTCGCGGTAGATGTAATCGCCCGGATAGCCTTCTTCCTTGGACCAGACCTGGCGGCTCGACTCCTGATCCCGGGCAAACGCGGCCACCCCGGTGCCCGGGCAGTAGATGGGAGCATGAACGCCATAGCGGGGCCGCGGAGTGGCGTTCGCGATGCCGTGGGAATCGGTGAAGAAATAGCGGATTCCGGCCTCGGCCAGGACCTTGTCGACCCCCGGGAAGTAACCGCACTCGGGCAGCCAGATGCCCCGCGGAGAACGTCCAAAATGGTGCCGGTAGTGGTCGGCAGCCACGTGGATCTGGGCCCGCACCGCCTGCGGATGAACCTGCATGAGCGGCAAGAAGCCGTGCGTGGCTCCGCAGGTGACGATCTCGAGCACGCCCAGATCCTGGAACTTCTTGAAGGCCGTGATCAGGTTGCCGTGGTACTGGTCCTTGAAGACCGAGCGCGTCTTCTTGAAGCGATCCAGGTAGTAGTTGGCCAGGTAGTTGAAGTGCGGATCCATCGCGGTCCGCCTGACCTCGTTCTGGCTCAGCTCGATGAGCTCGTCGATCTGCCGCAGGTACCGGCTCTGCAGCAACTCGTCGGCCAGCATCGAAACCAGGGGCGGCGTCAGCGACATCGTGATCCGGAAGTCGATGCCGTCGTCGACCAGGCCCTGGAAGACATCGATGAGCGGGATGTAGGTCTCGGTGATCGCCTCGTAGAGCCAGTCTTCCTCCAGGAAGTGACTGTGCTCGGGATGTCGCACGAAAGGCAGGTGCGCGTGCAGCACCATCGCCAGATATCCGCTGGCCATTTCGTCCTCTTGCTGGCTCGTCAGGAAGCCGGGCTAGAGCCGGGATCCTGCACTGGTGTCGGCGTCCTGGTGGATGACGTTCACGCGGGGATCGCCACTCGTGTCGCGCTGGACCGTGATCGTGATCCTGCGCTCGTCGTCGCCGTCGGCGTTGATGGCGCGTATGGGCAGGGGGTGCAAGCCGTCGGGGAGGTAGAACCGGAAGCTGAACGTACCGTCAGGCCGCAGCTCCACACGCTCGCCGCGGAGGGTGACACGGGCATCGGGTTCGGTGGCTCCGTAGACGATGAGTTCGGCGTCGGCGATTAGCCAGAAATCCTTCTTCCTGGCACCCGGCCGGTTCTCCGAGGCGCCGAGCGACCAGCTCCCTACGCTCTGCGAGCCCACGCCGCTCGAACCGGCCACCCCGAGTGGCAGCGGACCGCCCGGCGCCTGGGCTTCGGGCCGCAGGGCCAGGGGCATCTGGCCCCAAGGGAGCTCGCCGCTCCAGGGACCCGATAACCTCGGCCCGAAGGTCGGTCGGCGTGCCCCCAGAGGCTCGGCCTGGAAGGCCGGCGGCGGCGGTGGGCCCTCGCTCGTGAGGGGGGTGACCACAGCCTCCCACTCGGCCACGGGCGGCAGGGTGCTGCGGGGACGGTCGAGGACCTCGTCCGCGTCGTCACCGGGAAGCGTGACGAAGCGGTCCGCCACGAGGTCGCTGGGCTCGCCCCGGGGAACGTCGACGATGTTGGTCTGGGCCACCTTGGTGTAGGTACCGTCACGGTGCTGCAGGGCAACCTCGACCCGGTAGCGCCGGCCATCCGAGGGCAGGCGAAGGTACCAGGACCGCGCGACCTTGGGGACCGCGACGTCATAAAAGGCCGCCGGATCGGTGCGATCGAACCCGCCGAGCTCCTGGACGCGCAGGAGCAGCCGGAAATCGCCACGCTCGCGGGCCGCCTGCACCGTGGCGGAGGAAAGGTCCCAGTAGGCATAGACCCAGTACGGATCGCGCACCAAGAGTACGGCGCGATCCTCGTCGTATCCCATGGGCAGCTCGCCGAGTCCCGCGTCGACCGTGAGCAGCTCGTCGATCTTGGTAGTCTTCTTGAAGGCCGGCTTGCCCGGTTCGGCCGGAGCGGCTTCCAGAGCCTCCGCGGCCTTGAACACGGTCTCGGGTCCGGGCGCACTGGCCTCGACCTTGGCCTCGACCTTGGCCTCGACCTTGGCCTCGACCTTGGCCTCGACCTTGGGGGCGCTGGCGGGAACCGGAGCCTCGGCCCGGTCGGACGCAGCGGGAACGACCTTGGCGACGGCCTTGGTCGAGCGCGCCGCCGGCCCCGTTTTCTTGCTGGCCCGGGCCGCCGGACGGGTAGCAGCCGCGTCAGCCCGGGCGGGAGTCTTGCTGGCCGCGGGTTCCGCCTCGGCGGCCTGGCCCCCGGCGTCCGCAGCCTTGGTCTTGGTCTTGCCGTTGAGGCTCGCGGTACCGTTCTTGGAGATCGGGTCGCCCTCGGGCTTCTCTTGCGCGGCGACGGCGGTCTTGAGGGTCCTGGCCGCCTTGGCGGCCTCGGCATCGCCGCGGGCGGCCTTGCGGCGCAGTGGCGCAGCGAGTTGCTGGAGCCGGCTGACCAGTTGCTCCTTGGTCCAGGCGCTGACGCCCTTCAAGCCCTTCTCCTTGGCAACGGCCAGGAGCTCTCTCTTGGAAAGCTTGCTCAGATTCTCGTCCACAACCGGATCTCCAGGTTGATAATTTTTTTGAAGGGGTTTCGATACGCGAAACGGCGGGCTTGGCCACCCGCCGTTGGATATCCAAGGTCAAGCTACCACCAAGGACGCAGTAAGACAAGTTGGTAGCTCCTGAGCGGATCTGGAAAGCTGATGTTGAGAGATTTGAAGGGCGCAACCCTGCTGGGTGCCTCGTGTCGCGGGTACAAGGCGATTGGCATGGCTGGCCGCCAAAGGGGCAACACGATCCTCATCAGCGCGATCCTGGTGCTCGCGCTGACGGTCGGTATGCTTACGGTCACTCGCCTGCTGAGCTCGCAGATCGCGGCGCAGGGCCCCGAGCGCGAGTTCCTGGGCGAGCAGGCCTACGCGCTGTGTCTGTCGGGGCTAGAGGAGTGGGCCAAGACCAACCCACAGTCGAGCCAGACGTACAGCGACATCCCGACACCGGAGGCCACGGACAGCGGATCGGTCGGCGATCCGCCCTGGCCCTGGCCCTGGAACTGGCCTGCGCACAACGTCGCCATCACGCTCACCACGTCGGCTCCGCCCACGTTCAATGTTGTGGTCACGGCCTCGATGGGCGGCCTGTACTGGCCCGGGTCGGTCACGCGCTATCTCCAGGCGACCTTGAACTGTCCCGGCGCCCCGGGCACGCCCTGCAGCTCGTACTTCGAGACCGAGCGATGAGACGAGGATTTTCGCTGCTCGAGACGACCTTTTCCGGGGTCATCTTGATGATCGGGATGATCACGCTCATCGCCATCGGGCACCATCTCGCGGACCAGCTCACCTTCCTGCGGGATTCCATGGGAGAGCCGGCCATCGCCGAGTCCCTGATCGACGCCGAGATCCAGGCGATCGAGGCTCCAGCCAGCCACCCTCCGGCCACGCCGCTCATCGCGCCGATCGGGCTGGACGCCACCGGGTCCGCCGGGGCGCAGAACGTCTACGAGGTCAAAGGTTCGGCCGCGACGCAGATCGCCAGTGGCTTGTGGTGCTACCAGATCAGCGCCTACTTCAACGGCCAGCCGATCCAGGCGGCCTCGCCAAGCATCGTCTTCAGCGGCGGGAGCGCCGTGGTCCCCCACGCCGTCTATGCGCCTCCCGTGGAGGTCTGCCGACAATGAGATCCGTGCAGCAAGGCCATGGGCCCGGCGGATCGTCGACGGGCAGGCCCGCCCGCAGCGTATTCCGGCATGGCATCACGCTGCTCGAGACCGTGCTGGCGACGGCCGTGGCTGCGATCTTTCTGGCGGCGTTCATGGGCCTGTTCAATGTCGAGCAGGCGAATTTCCGGGCCGCCCAGGACGAGGCGGCCCTGCCGGCCGAAGGGCACGCGTTGCTCGGCGCCATCTTCGGCCAGAACGGGTTTCTTACCTGCGACTCTTCCGCCCACGGAAGTGCCCCCAACGCCGTTCCCGAGATCATGCCCGGGCAGCTGGCGCTCTGGGATGCCAACCTGGGCCAGACCCGCGAGATCGACTTCTACCCCGATCCTGGCACCCCGACCGGGCCCCAGACGCACACCGGCGTGGGAACGCTCACGCTCTCGGTCAACGGCAGCGCCACCACTTCCCTGGCGCCGGCCGACGCCGTGGCCACGATGTCCTTCTACTCGCCCGACCTCGTGTCGATCCAGCTCAACGGCAGCTGGTATTCCGGCGGGCAGCTCGTGAGCTGGCCAATGACCGTGCTACCGGGCGGCGTCGCCGCGGGAACCGGGGTGGTGGCCACGGTCGGCACGACGACCAACATGGTAGCGGGGCAGACGCTGGCGATCGATACCGATACCGCCTCGGAGCTGGTCGTGGTAAAGAGCGTGGACAGCGCCACCACGTTCACCGCCAGCTTCGCCGACAACCATGCCACCGCCAACACCCCGGTCGGCCTCCCGGCCTTCTACATCCTGGGAGCGACCGCTGCCTCGACCGATGGCCTCGGCAACACCTACAACCTGACCTACTCGCGTAGCGCTTCCGGTGTCTGGACCTTCAATTACCCGTCCCCCATCCAGGCCGAGCAGACGAACTTCGCGCCTGGCGCCGTCTTCACCCTCGACGGCGAGGGCGCGCAGGCGGGCAAGCTCATCTGCGCGTTTCCGGCCACCGAGGCGATCGTGCCCGGGCTCTCGGGTACCGTCCCGGTGAAGCTGGCGGGCCCTCCGATGAGTTTCAAGCGCATCGGGGTCTGGCTGCAGATGAACAGCGGGCCGACGTCCGGACTCGAGATCCTGCGCGACGAGCTGCTCTTGCGCGACTAGACCTTTTGCAGTTTGAACGGGGCCCGACTACCCTCGCCCCAGCTGCCGCAGCACCGCCTGGAGCTCGCCCACCTTGAAGAGGTCTCCGGCCTCGGCCAGCCGCTCCATCTCCTGATCGAGCGCGTCGAGCAAACGAGTTTCTTCGTCGCCCTCGAGGACCAGGTCGAAGGACTCGCCCCCGGCGCCCTCGGCTTGCCTCAGGATGTCGTCGACCAGGGGATCCATGTCCTGGATCGCCGTGCCGTCCGTCGACTCGCCGAGAATGGCGACGTCGGCGTCCTCGGTCTCGGGCAAGGTGGCCAGGAGCGCGTCCGTCAGGAGGCGCAGGTCGTCGAGCGATTCGATGTGAAATCTCATGGCCATCTAAGTATACGGCGGCGCAGCACGTCGATCGCCTTGCGTCGCATCGATCGCCCCCGCGGGGACACCGCGAGCAAGGCCGCACCCGCGGCTCCGGCCATCAGATCGAGGCCCACGCCGTCGCGGGAGCCCAGCGTCAGGAGGAACCCCAGCATCCGCCCACTGCCTTCCGCGCCCAGTGCCACCTCCACCGCCAGGTCACGCCAGGCCTCGCCCTCCGGCGCCAGCAACAGGCCCACGATGGCCTGTGTCAGCGGCTTGAGGTCGACCTCGGCGGCCAGGGCCAGCTCGCCCAGATCGGCCATCCGGGTGATCAAGCTGGCGTCGAAGGTCGCACTGGCGGCTCCGCCGAGCTCCGCGGCCAGCTGGCGGCCCGCGCTCGTCGAGAGGTAATAGGCCGTCCAGTCGAAGATCGCCTGCATCTGCTTGCCGTGGCGGGCCAGCATCGGGCCGAGGGCCTCGAGCAGATCGTCGAGGATGCGCCGCAAGTGGACGGGCGCGATGGCCAGCACCGCCTCGAGCTGTGCCAGCAGCCCCGGATCGCCCTCCTGCAGGGACAGGCCGATGGCGTCGCGCAGGGGCTCCCCCTCCTCCGACAGCAGCCAGTCGAGCCCGGCCGGGAGGAACTCGGCCAGGTCAAAGGTTTGCTCGATCGAGGCCAGCTCGAGCGTCTGGGCCAGCTGTTTGGTATCCAGGCGGCCATCCTTGACCAGATCCGCGACCAGCCGCGTGCGGATCCGGGGATCGGCGACGGTGAGCAGCAGCTTGGCCGCATAGGGCATGCCCACGTCGAGGAAGCGGAAGGTCGGCCAGGTCTCGAGCACCACGCCTTCCATGGTGCCGACCGACCGCATGAGGAAGCTGAAGCGCTCGGGCAGCCGGAAGGGATACCGGTAAAGCACGTCGCCGATCCGATCGAGAATCTCGTTCATCCCCATGATCTGGCCGTGCTTTCCGAGCTGCGACTCGTAGACGTCGGCCAGCACCGGGACCAGCATGCCGAAGTCCACATCGGGCGGGAACATCTCGATCTCCACCAGATCCTCGGCCACCAGGTCGTACTGGGCTCGCATCATGTGCAAGAAGATGTCCACCAGCTTGAGCTGCTCGTCGCGCTCCAGGGTGTCCGTCATTCCCCAGTCGATGTAGACGACCTCGGCGTCCTCGGTGACCAGGATGTTGCCTGGGTGGGTGTCGGCGTGGAAGAAACCGTCCTCGAGCAACTGCTTGATGAAGGCGCGCACGCCGAGGTGCACGATGTCGTGGAAGTCGACGCCCATCTTCTCGATGCCTGCTACGTCGTTGAACTTGACGCCCTCGATGCGCTCCAGGGTGATCACGTACCGGGTCGTGTAATCCCAGTACACCCTCGGCGATCGCACCTTCTCGAAGTGGACGAAGTTGGATCGGAAGCGGTCCGCGTTGTGGCCCTCGCCCACGAAATCCGTCTGATCGAAGAGGCTCCTGCCGAACTGGTCGACGATCGCGACATAGGGCATGTCCTTGGCGAACAGGGCCCCGCGCCAGGCCAGGGACTGCCCGGACGGTCTCTGGCCCAGGCGGTCCCGGCCAGATCCGCGACGCCGCTTCTGCAAGCCGACCAGGGCGACCACCCCCCTGGCGATCAGGCGCAAGATGGCGAGATCGATGGACAGGGTGAAGGGCAAGCCAGGGCGCTGCACCTTCACCACGACCCGGTCCCCCGTGAAGGTCACCGCCCCGTAGACCTGCCCGATGGAGGCGGCGGATATCGGTACGGTGTCGAACTCGGCAAACAGGTCCGCAACCGGCTGGCCAAGCTCCCGCTCGATCGTCGCGAGGGCGATGCGCGTATCGAAAGCGGGCACGCGATCCTGGAGCCGGGTCAGCTCCTTGACGTAAGGCAGGGGCAAGAGATCCGGCCGGGTCGACAAGGCCTGCCCCACCTTGATGAAGGTCGGCCCCAGCTCCACCAGCCCCCGGGCCAGAAACCGCGCGCAGGCGAGTTCCCGCTCGGCTGCGCTTGCGCGGTGCGGCAACCAGCGCCTGGCACACGCCCACTGCATGAGGAAGAACCGCACGAACAGCCAGGCGATCCGCCATGCTCTCTGCACGCCAAGGCCGAGATGGCGCCTGAGGCGGGCGGAGTTGGCGGCGGGATCGTAGGTCAGGATGTCCATCTGACCTCGTCATTATCCCGCATTCGCGGGGTTGGCGCGAACGACCGCAGGACGTAAGCTCTTGGGATGCAAGATCGATGGCGACGTGACGGTGCCCTCTTCGGAGTGAGCGCTCTTCTCCTCTTCCTCGAAGTGATGATGATCCGCTGGCTTTCCTCCGAGCTGAGAATCTTCGCCTACTTCCACAACCTCGTCTTGCTGTTTGCCTTCCTGGGGATGGGCCTGGGCCTGATGATGGCCAATCGCAGGATCTGGCCCATGGTCACGGTGGGCCTCCTGTTCGTCTTTGCCCTGCTGGTTTCCAAGGGTAGCTACCTCGGTGTGTTCGATCCGCAGGCCATCACCCGGTACCTGAGTGTCGGCACCGGCTTCAAGGTCTGGGGCTTCGAGCCCAACGCCTCCCTCGGCTTGCGGCTTGAGTTCCTGACAGGCGGCATCATGCTGCTGATCGCCATCCTGGCCGGTCTTACCGCCATGTTCATTCCGCTCGGGCAGCTGCTGGGGCGCTAGCTCAACGCGGGAAACCGCCCCCTTTGGGCCTATGGCGTCAACCTCGCGGGGAGCCTTGCCGGCATCTGGCTCTTCGACGCCATGTCCCTGTACTCGACGGGTCCCGGCCTCTGGTTCGCCATCGCAGGGCTGGCCTGCCTGCCGTTTTTGCGGCCGCGGTGGCTGGTCGCCCCGGCGGTCGTCCTGGTTGCCGGCTCTTCGTTTTTCCTGGTGACCTCTTGGAACCCCCGCCGAGAATGGGTGTTGTGGTCGCCCTACCAGAAGCTCACCGTCCGACCCACGGTGCTGATGGACAAGGGCAAGGCCTACCTCTGGGGAGAGCAGGTCTACGTCAACTCCACGATCTACCTGCAGATCGTGAACTATGCCAGGAGCTTCATCCGCGCCCACGAGTGGTTCTACCGTCCCGCAGCTCAGCTCCCGTACGACCAGTACAACCTGCCCTACCGGTTCGAGGACAGGCCCGGAAACGTGCTCGTCGTGGGAGCCGGGGCCGGGAACGACGTGGCCGGGGCCCTGCGTAATGGGGCAACGCACGTGACGGCCGTCGAGATCGATCCCGCGATCATTGCCATCGGCCGGCGGTTACACCCGGAGCAGCCGTTCTCGGATCCGCGCGTGACGGTCGTCATCGACGATGCACGATCGTTCTTCCAGCGGACGCACGATCGATATGACACCATCATCTTCGGCCTGCTGGATTCGCACACCTTGTCGTCGAGCTACTCGAACGTCCGGCTCGACAACTACGTCTACACCCTCGAGAGCTTCAAGGAGGCGCGTCGTCTGCTCGCGCCGCACGGGGAGATGGCGCTGTTCTTCCAGGTGATGGACCCGTTCATCGGGGCGCGGATCTTCGAGATGCTCGGGCAGACCTTCGGCTACCAGCCCCTGTGCCTGCAGGTTCCACCGAGTCCACGCGGATACGGCGGCTCGGCCTTCATCACCGGAGACATGCGCACGATCCTCGGTCACGTCGCCCGCGATCCGCGCCTGCTGGCCATGGCGAAGATGGGGCCCGTGCGGCAATGGTCCGCCCATCCCGTCGCCATCACCACGGACGACTGGCCGTACCTCTATCTCAAGGATCGATCGATCCCGTTGCAGTACTGGGTCGTGTTCGGGGTCCTGGGCACGTTGTGGCTGATCGGAAGCCGCCTGCGCCCGAGGAGTGCGCGGGCCCTGGATCCCCGGTTCTTCTTCCTGGGGGCGGGCTTCATGCTGCTGGAGACCAAGGATGTCAGCAGTCTCGCTCTCCTGTTCGGAACGACCTGGACGGTCAACGCCCTCGTGATCTCGGCGATCCTGATCATGGCGTTGGCGGCCAACCTCGTGGCTGGCCGCCTCAAGGGCGCGGCCCTCAAGCCAGTGTACATTGGCCTCTTCGCATCCCTCCTGCTCAACCTCGTCTTTCCCCTCCACTGGCTATCGGCACTGGGTAGCTTTCCCAAGGAGCTTGCGGCCGGATGGGTGATGGGGCTGCCCATCTTCTTCGCGGGCCTGGCCTTCTCGCTGGCCTTCTCGCGCTGCCAGGATCGCTCCGCCGCACTGGCGTCCAACCTCCTGGGAGCCATGGTCGGCGGCATGCTGGAGACCCTGTCCTTCGTCATCGGGATCCAAGGGCTTCTCGTCGTCACGACGCTCCTTTATGCAGGATCGATGATCGAGCCGGCGCGGCGCGCCAGGCCCGTGGAGGCACCCCTGGCCACCTGAGCGCCTGTCGCCGGAGGGCCTGTGAGCGATCTCCTTGTGTAATCGATGGGCCCTGGGGCACAATGAGCCCTGGTGGCCATCCTGAGCCCCCATCTCTGCTTTGGCCCGCATCTGGTGGGCAATCGCGGCGATCCCCGGCCATGCAATGGCATCGTTAGCCAATCTCGCTCGGTCCATCCCCTCGTTCGGGCCCGACCGGATCGAGTTACTGGTTCCCGATCGGGCCAGGATGGCCAGGACCGAGAATCACCTGGAGGTTCTCTTGAACGCAAGGCGCGTGCTGACTCGCTTGGCGCTCGGAGCCATGCTGGCCGGCTCGATGGCGGTGGCCTCTGCCCATGCCGAATCCTGGCCGACGCAGATGGCCGCCGGCCAGGGTGCGCAGCCCCAACCGACGCCTCCGGGCGTCGACGCGAGCGCGCCGAGTCCGCGTAGTGCGGATCCAGCGCTGCAATCGGCTTACCAGGGGACGCTCGAGGTCGCCACCGATTACGGGCGGGCGATCCAGGACGCCATGTCTCAGCTGAGCGGGCTGTTGCAGGCGCTGGCCCAGAAGACCTTGCGGCCCGGCGATCGCTACACCCTGATCTGGTCCCGGACCGAGAGTTACCCGGTATCCATCGTGCCGCTGGCGCAATCGGGACTCTCGAGCGGCGCCATCGCCGAGCTGGCCACGCGCCAGACCTGGGTCACGCTGCAGGACGCCACCACCGGCAAGGTCGTCGAGGCCGCCGTCTACGACGCCAAGGACCGGGTCGTCGCCTCGGTATCCGTTCCGCTCACCAAGTTCACGGGCCCGCTCGACGGGTTCAAGGTCGGCCAGGATGGCCGCTGCTTCCTGCTCGATGCCCTGGGCAACGTCCTGAACAACCCGGGCGGCCAGATCCTTGGTGTGGAGCGCAAGGCCCTCATGCCGATGCTCACGACGGATGAAGGCACGCTCGAGACGCATTCCTACATCCTCTCCTTCGCCCGCGTTGCCGAACCAGACTGGTTCCTGGTCGTGCAGCTGCCCAAGGCCGAGGCGGCACAGGGGGAGCTCACCTTCCCGTCCGATCAAGAGGTCCGGATGGAGCTGCCCCTGGATCCGCCGCAGCAGATCGTGGCCGATTCCGACCTCGGGCCCGTCCTCACCGCGCTGGGGGCCGGCGCGGTGATCGCCCTGCTGGCGGCGCTCGCCATCGCGACCCGGCGGCGCTGGCCAGGAGCTGCCAGCGAGCCTCTTTCCGGCCAGCCGCTCGACCCCGACCTGCCCGCCGATAGCTTCGACCTCGACGACATCGATCTGGATCGCCCGATGCCGACGGATCGCGATCGCCTCGGCAAGGCTGCCCGCCGCTGGACTTCCGGGATCGAGGAGATCCCCATCCACGGCGATACGCCGATGGCCGTCGCCAACCGCGTGCAGATGGCGCTGCGCCACCAGGCCAAGGACCAAGAGCGCATGCTCGGCCAGCTCCAGCACTCTCTCGAGCTGACGATCTCCGACACGCGCGAGCAGGTCCACGAGATCCTCGGCGCCCACCAGGGCAAGCTCAAGGCCCTGGCAGCGGCCTTCGATCAGATGCGCAGCCAATTCGACTCGCAGCCCGATCCCGCGGCCCTGTCGGCCCTGGTCGAGGACGTCAAGACCAAGCTCTTCGACAACGAGTCCGACTCCCGCACCGCGATGTCCGGCGTGGAGAAGCGCCTGTCCACGCTGACGCGCAAGTTCTCCGACCTCGAGGACACGCTCGGCAAGGCCGTCCTGGACATCCAGGGCCGGCTCTCCGAGGACCTCTTTGGACGCCAGGACGAGATCAACCGCACCATGGAGGGCCTCGAGAGCCGGACCCGCGAGGTCCTGCGCCAGGTGACCCACGACGCCGCCAACGCCAAGGTCGAGGGGAGCAAGGCTGCCCAGATCGCCACCGAACTCGAGGCGGACTTCCAGGAGCTCAAGGGCAGGCTTGGCGCGGAGCTGGACGACATCCGCCGCCAGGCGGCCTCGGACGTCGCGTCGGTGCGCGCTCAGGTCGCGGCCATGGAGGACATTCGCGCCGAGCTCAAGAACATCACGAGCCGGTTCCACGAGGGCCAGGCCGACTGGGAGGATCGCGCTCGCCAGGTGTCGCGCAAGGTCAACGAGGACATTGCCGACATGCAGCAGCGCATCTTCGACCGCGAGGGAGACGTCGAGAAGCTCCGCATCGTGATGGACCAGGCGATCGACCGGATCCAGCGCCAGTCCGAGGACCTCGAGTCCAGGCGCCAGCGCATCGAGCGCGACATGGACAACCTCAAGGGCAAGGTCTTTCTCCAGGAGGAAGAGGCCGAGAAGCTCACGGGACACGTCGAAGCCAAGCTCACCGAGCTGTTTGCCGCCGTGGCGTCGCAGGCCGACAAGTTCTTCCACTTCGAGCAGCTCGGCGGCGAGTTCGAGCGCCGCGTCACCGTCTCGCAGGCCAAGCTCGACGCCGAGCTCGATGCCCTCCACCAGTGGCAACAGGACACGGTCAACCAGTTCATCGGCGACCTCGAGCGGCGGTTCTCCGCCCATATCGGCGAGACCGAGCGCCGGGCCACCGAGGCCATCAGCCAGGCGCTGTCGAGCACCGTGGCCCGCATCGCCCAGCTCGACGCGGTCCGCGAGTACGGCGAGGGCCAGCTCCGCAAGGAGATCGACGAGCTCGAGAACCGCCTGAAGGTACTCCTGTCGGAGGCCGAAGATCGCCAGGCGGCCTTCCGGAGCGAGCTCCGGGCCGGCCAGGATCGCGACGAGGCCAAGATCACCGAGCTCGAGGACAAGGTCTACCGCGCCGAGGTGCGCATGGCCCAGGAGCGCGCCGGGCTCGAGGATCGCCTCGTCGGCGAGGCGCAGGCCGAGCGGGAGAAGGATCTGGCGGCCCTGCGGGAGGAGGCGGCCTGGCAGCGTTACCAGGAGGCCGAGACCCGCCAGCGGGAGCTCGCGGCCATGAGGACCGAGCTCGGCAGCGAAATGGATGCGCTCAAGGGCCACCAGGGCCAGCTCGAGCAGGCGATCGGAGAGCTGGCCCGGCGCATGTCCGGCGAGCTCGCCGCGGCCCGCGAACGCGACGAAAACGTCGCCATCGAGGTCCACCAGATCGCCTCGGGTGTCGCGGACCTCCGCAACCAGATGACCCAGGAGGCCGCCACCACCCAGGATATCTTCCGGCGCTTCGAGGAGCGGATGCAATCCGAGGCCTCGGGCCTGGCAGAGCTTACCGGACGCACCGAGCAGCTGGTCGCCTCGGCCCTCACGGCCCTGCCCGACCACCCCGAGCTGATCGGCCTGCACCGGGACATCGAGCACCTGTCCCAGGAAGCCTACCGCACCCGTGCCGACTCCGAGCAGTTCAAGGATCGCGTCGAGGAGAGCCTGCGCCGGATGGCCGAGCAGCATACCGAGCAGTACACGAAGGTCACGGGCTTGATGCAGCTGGTGCTCAAGCTCTACGAGTCCGCCCGGGAATCGGACGAGCAGGTGACCAAGGTGCTCTCGACGCACGCTTCCAAGGTCGAGGGCCTCCACCAGGAGATCCTCGCCATCCGTAGCCTGGTCGCCGCCAAGCCGGCCTCATCTGGCGTTTCCGGCGCGCCGATGCCGTTGCTCTAGGATGAGCCATCGGAGCCTTGGGCTACAATCCGGCAGAGGTTCGAAAACGAAGTGGCGACCCTAGATACCGAGATCCAGGCGGGCGCATCGGCCGCCCGGTCCCGACGTCCTGCCGGCTGGCGGCTGATATTGGCCTGGTTGCCCCATCTGATCCTTGTCGGAGTGCTCGCGACGGGCTTCACCTGGGCCTGGCAGAACACGATCTTCGGGTTCCCGGGGATGTACAACGACGACGCATCCTATATCTGCTTTGCCCAGGCCTTGGCCCAGGGGAAGGGATACATCATCCCCTGGGCGCCGGTTCCAGTGCCAGCGGATCGCTTCCCCATCGGTTTCCCGGCGTTCCTTTCCCTGTTCTTCAAGGTGGTGCCTCCGCCTCTGACGAGACAGATCACCGCGATGCAGATCTCGGTCAATGTCCTCGGGGCGGCCTTCCTCCTCGTGGCGTACCTCTTCATCGTCCGACGGCTCAAGATCTCGCCCTGGTTCGCTCTGATCGCCGTCACGCTGGTCGCGCTCGATCCCATGTACTCGGATCTGGGCGCCACCACGATGTCGGACCTCCCGTTCGCCCTGGTCTTCGTGGCGGCGTGGTGGCTGCAGCATCGCTACCTCGAGCGGCCCTCGGCAGGCCGGTTGCTTCCCGTTGCCGTGACGATCGCCGCTGCGATCCTCGTGCGCTACGCGGCCGCCATCCTGCCTCTGGTCGCGGTCGTGGTACTGCTCTGGCGGCGCCGCTGGCAGGCAGCTCTCTCCTATGGCGCCGCCGTGGCCCTGCTCCTGGCTCCATGGGTCGCGTGGGTGCTCGCTCATCACTCCTACGGGTACGCGTCGCAATGGGCGCATACCGGGGCCTCGGCGGTCGTGCTGTCGCTCTCCCTGGGATTCTCCGCGCTGTACGTCGTCTACCTCGGCCTGGCGCCTTTCCTCTTCCCTGGGGTCTTCCTCGCGGATCATCCCTGGCGTACGCCGATCCAGTACACCAATCCGGCCTATATCAGCCTGGGGTTGCTCGCGGCTGGCTTCATCGCCTTTGGCCTCTGGTGGGCAGGGAAAAGGGGCCGACTCGAGATCGACGGCTCCGGGGCGGAGAAGGTGTCGAGTGCTTCAGGTCTGCGGGTGGAGCGGCGCCTTGCGGCAGCCTCGATCTGCGCCTACCTGGTCTTGATCTGGGCGTGGAGCGCGGGCTTCCTGAACCTGGGCGAGTACCTCTACGTGCGCCTCCTCATGCCTGTCCTCCCGGTCGGCTTGGCGTTGACACTCACCGCTGTGGTGGAGGCTACCCGGGGCTGGCGCCTCCCCTGGCGCAGCGTAAGTTTGCTCACGCTCGGGAGCCTGCTGGCGCTCGGGGCGGCAGGGGCCCTGCCGCAACACGAGTTCACCATCCATCAGGGCCTCGCCATGCGTCAGGGGGACTCCCGAGGGCTCGCGGAGCTCTTCAAGGGATTCGCCAGGGAAGTTCCTCCCGACGAGCTCGCCGCCACCCAGTACGAGCCCATTTTCCATTTGCTGGTGAATAGACCCAGCCTGACGGTTCTTCTCAATCCCTCGGTCATGCTGGACGAAATCGCCCACACCCAGATCAGGTACCTGCTCATGGGGCCATCGATGGTCGGGGGCAAGGATCTGACACTCAAGATGGTCCAGCAGCTGAACCGGGCCGTGCCCGGTCTTATCGAGATTGTCCGCACAAGCACTGGTCGACCCACGGGAGTATTCCGCATCGACCGGTCCAGGCTAGCGAGGCCGACGGAGCGCACCGGACCGGAAGCAAAAAGACGCCCCGCGCCCGTCCGCTGATACCATGCAGGCCAGGATCTTGGCCGGACACTGTCAGCCCGGCCGCCCGAACACGAGCCCGCTTCCCCCGCTACAGGTTACCGAGAAGGGATGCCTAGTTGGTCTTGCCGCCGGTCACGAAGTTGGGTCCACGACCCTGATCGTCCATGATGTAGACTGCATAATCCTTGACCGTCGTCGTGCCAGATTGCAAATCCGCGTAAGCTGCGGTGCTATCCGCCGCGACGGTGTCATAGACCAAGCCCCCGACAAGCGAGGCTTCGATTGTGGTGTTTGCCGCCAAAGGCGGCGCCGTGGTAACAGCATTCGCAGGTACCGCAGTCGTCGTGTTAGCCGAGTAGGGAGCAATCGGCGTGCAGATGGTGGTGCCACTGACGTCGGTAATGACGCCGATTCCTGTGGTTGGATCCGTAGGAGCGAAGTCAGACCCGAGGACCCCTCCCCACGGGCTCTTGTTCCAGTCATCGGGCCGCTGACGGGCCCACAAGGCGTTGACATCGCTTACAGCGGTGGGGTAGATCCCGGAGTTCTGGGCCGCGTACTGCTCGACCAAGGATTGGAAGGCCAGCACCTTCTCGTTGGCCTTGCTGTTGCCGGCCGAGCGCTTGGCCTGCTGGTAGATGAGCGTGGCACCGGCGATCATGATGATTCCGATGACGATCGCCAGGGTGACCTCGATCAGGGTGAATCCCCCGTGCTTCCTTGTCCTGATCACGTACTTGTTCTCCTCGGCCTTCCCACATGCTTGAAACTGCCCACCATCATAGCCCATGTACACGCTTGACCGTCAATTCTCACGCCCTGATCTTGAAGATATTTGGACTCCGCCAGGGTCACGCTTCAGCCGGAAGCAGGGCTGCCCGTCGAGTTCCGACCGCGGTCCGCGCGAGGCAAGCCTAGAGTGCTCCCGGTTTGAATGGATCGAGCCCGAGGAGTCAAACGGGGCCCGGTTGCGCAGCGAAGCGACCGCGCAGAGGGCCCCGTTCAAACTGCAAAAGGCCTAGAGTGCTCCCGGTTTGAATGGATCGAGCCCGAGGAGTCAAACGGGGCCCGGTTGCGCAGCGAAGCGACCGCGCAGAGGGCCCCGTTCAAACTGCAAAAGGCCTAGAGTGCTCCCGGTTTGAATGGATCGAGCCCGAGGAGTCAAACGGGGCCCGGTTGCGCAGCGAAGCGACCGCGCAGAGGGCCCCGTTCAAACTGCAAAAGGCCTAGAGTAGGGATCGAGCCCGATGAGTCAAACGGGGCCCGGTTGCGCAGCGAAGCGACCGCGCAGAGGGCCCCGTTCAAACTGCAAAAGGCCTAGCGGTTCGTGTTGAGGGCCAGCGTCTGGGCGGTCTGGTCCAGAAAGTGGAGGTCGACCCCGGCGCGCAAGAGCGCGCGGCCGGCAAGACGATGGGCCAGGGCGTTATCCGAGAGGTAGAGGTCGATCCAGGTCGACTTGATGTGGAACAGCTTCGCGAGCGAGCTGGCTGCCACCCTGGCCATGTCCCTGTCGCCCGACAGGTAGATCTTGATCCACTCGTCGATCGCATCCGTCCTGCGGTGGGCGACGTTGAACATCCGGGCCTCGAAGTAAGCGGCAGACGGGTCGGCACCGGGCTTGGCGGCAGCCATGCCGAAGTACCTGGCCGCCTCGACCCAGTGGTCGCTGTAGAGGAAGAGCATCAATCCGGCCTGGTAAGGATACCAGTAGTCGCTCGGATGCCGGCTCGCCCCCTTGTCGAGCAGATCCACGGCCCGATCGACCTGTCCCTCGTCCGAGAGCGCCAGCGCACCCACCTCGTAGGCCGAATGGAAATTGGGGTCGAGGTCGGTGATGAGATCGAGGAGGGGGTAGAGGTTGTGGAACTTGCGCCCGTGGGTCAGCCAGAATCCCCAGTAGGTCGAGAAGCGCAGGTAGTAGGCATCGGCCAACAGGTTGTCGAAGCCGCAGGCGCCGACCTCGAGGATCTGCGCCGGAGGCACGGACAGCAAGCCCGCCTCGGGTCCGCGTGCCGCCTGCCAGCGCGCCAGGGAAAAAAGCGCCAACGCTCCCGAAGCCACCAGGCCCATTAGGAAGCCAGCCGGCCTCCAGGTCCGGCGCGCCGAATGCAGCTTCGACTGCGCGACGGCCATCAGATCTCCCGCGTGGCGAAGGCCAGGGCAGACAGGCTCAGCAGCGCCGCCACCACGCCGAGCCCGTATACCACGGCCCAGAGTCCCGCTGCCAGTGGGACCCCGTGCCCGTACACGACCTGGTTCTTGATATTGAGCACCGCCAGGTTGGGTAGCGCATAGTAGAGAAACCGCCCGACGGCCGGGACCCAGGCCGGCGCCGCGCCGCGGTCGCTCAGGTGGAGGAGCATCTGCGAGTTGTGCCCGACCACATACAGGCCGAGCACGTACACCGAGGACAGGGTCGGGCTCGTCAAGCTGCCAAAGAGCAAGGCCATGGCCGCCACGACCAGCGCTTCGAGGTACATGAATCCGATCGCCGCAGCGAACAGGGGGTTGAACCCGTGGAACTGCAGCCAGATCAACCCGAAGAAGGCGATGGCCATGGCTCCGGCCAGGACCGCCAGGACCGCCGCCAGGCCGAGCCACTTGCCAACCAGGAACTGCCACCGCGCCACCGGCTTGCTGAGCACCACGTAGACCGTCCGCTTGTCGATCTCCCGGTAGATCGCGCTGGTGCCGATGAGAAGCGCGGCCAGGACCAGCAGCAGGTTGACGATCCCGAGCCCGAAATCCTGGATGACCTTGGCCTCATCGCCCGCCGAAAGATTGCCGAGGAAGAGCGAAGCCCCGAGCATTGCCAGCGCAAAGAGCCCGATGAGGTTCAGAACGCGATCGCGGATCGCCTCCCGGAAGAAGATCCGGGCCATCGCTAGAGTGCTCATGCCGTCATAAAAAAGGTGAAAGGCGTGGTGCCGAGGGTAGGGGCCGCCGACGAGGTCTGCGGCCAAGCCCTGAGAGCTGGACCGGGCCAGTTCGCGTCGGGTTTCAGGGGTGGGCCGGGATGGCCAGTACCCCGGCACCGCCGCCGCTACCCCCGAGACCGCCACTTTGGGCCGATGATGCCATATTGTACTGCACATTCATCACCACGTTGGCGCGGGGCGACGGAACGTCGTTCTTCTCGGCGGCCTGGGTGATGGCCAGGTTGCCCGAGGTCCCGGTGAAGTTGGTCTGGCCGAAGGCATTCTTCCAGAGCGGGATCGCCTCCCACTCCCAGACGCCCTGCGTGCCCAGCCCGCCGCCCGGATTGAGCAGGACCGGCGCCGATACCGTCGAACTGGGGCTGGTCGGGATGGAGTTGGTGGCCACGCCGAAGACCGAGTCGACGTCGGGTAAGGTGAAATCCAGCGCGGCGGATCCGCTGGCACCCGGCGAGAGTTCCTCGTTGACCGGATAGACCTGTGCGCCGAAGTCGCTGGGGTACGCGTAGAACTGCGACGAGATGTAGGTGCATTCGACCTCGATGGCCACGATCGTGAGGTTGGACCCCTGTACGCCCGTGATGTGGAGCATGGGCTCGGTGACCGCCGAGCTCCACGTCCCGTTCGGAGCGTCGTTGGCGTCGGTCTGGTTCCAAACAAACGACCCCGGCGTGGCCGAAATGGCAAAAGACGTGTTCGACAAATAGTAGCTGAACGCTCGGCAGCCAGGAGCCAGGGAAATCCCCCCGACGATCGCGAGGCCCAGGAAATGGCGGAGGCGGATCCGAATCCGTGGCTTAGACATCGGGCTGGATCTCCGGAGTGATGTAGATCTGGACCTCGGACTCCGTGGTGTGCTTGTTGCGCATGGAGAAGAGGAACCCGATCACGGGCAGATCGCCCAGGATGGGGATCTTGTTGACCGTCTCATCCTCACGATCTTGCATCAGGCCGCCAATGACCAGGGTCTGGCCGTCCATGACCCGGAGCTCCTGGGTGGTGTAGTCCCGCGTTTCCGGCTCGTTGATGGCCGCTCCAGCCACCGTGACCGTCTGGCCGGGGAACGAGATGTTCGGGTGCACGAAGAGATCGACCGAGTTGTCGCGGAGGATCCGGGGGGTGATCTCGAGCGTGACACCGACCGGCTGGAACTGCGTCTGCTCGGTGACCTGGGAGCCCAGGCCCTGGCTGGTCGTGTTGACCGTGATGCCCGTCAATACCTGCTGGGTCGCCGTGATCTTCGAGTCCCGGTTGTTCATCGCCAGGACCGTCGGGCTGGCAAGGATCTTGGCCTTGTCCTCGTCGACCAGGGCCGAGATGGCAGCCTGGAGGTTGGCGAACGGACTGCCCTTGGACAGGTCGACGCTGAACAGGTTGGTGCCGCTGAACGCGCCGCTGCCGCCGGTTGACAAGTTGAGACCGATGCCGTTGGGTGCCAGCTTGGAGAGGATCGTGCCGACCTGCTTTTGCCCATCCTCGTCGAGCTCGACGATCTGGGTCCGCAGCAAGACCTGGCGAGGCCGCTTGTCGATCCGCGGCAAGACCTCGCCGATGAGCGCCAGATCCTCCTTGTTGGCGATGACCAGCATGCTGTTGTCGCGTTCGAGCGGTATGAAGCGCGGGGTGGCCTCGGTGATGGGGACCGAAAGGTCCTGGAGGGTGTTGCCCTTGGCGAAGTGGATCTCGCCCACCGTCAGACCCATGCCGGCGGCCCCGCCCGCGGCCCCGCCCGCCGCCCCGCCCGCCGCTCCGCCCGCTGCT
>JAJXWQ010000126.1 GCA_021781555.1 bacterium | reverse complement strand
TCGACGACATCGAATCCGCAGCTCGAGAGAGCGAAAACCAGCATCTGCCGCATGCTGCTCGAGTCGTCCACGGTCATGACCGTCTTCTTCACGGCAGCTGCCTCCAGCCCCGGAGGTCTTCGCCCGCGATCCCTGCCAGGTCAGCGACCTGTCTCAAAGCGACAGACGGAAACACGCTCCACTCCATGCCCAAACGCTGGCAACTCTGGCCGGCAGCGAGCAGGAGCTGAAGCAGGCTCACATCGGCTGCTTCCAGGCCAGTCGCCTCGACCGCAACCGCACCATGATTGGCGATCGCCTCGGCGAGTATATCCATGAGTTCGCCGGCTTCCTTGATGCCCAAGGCTCCGGACAGCCAGATGGCCCCCGAGGTTCCCGAAGACTTGTACTGGATCACCTGCTACTCCGCTGCAATGCCGCTTGCGCGTTCCCTGGGGGCGCGCAAGCGCCCCGTGGCGCGCCCTCGCCCATTAGGCTCGCACCTGGCCCGATTCCTCTTCGGATCGCTCGCCCATCGCCTCGAGGGCTCGTCCCCGGAGCGCCTCCACCTCCTCCATGCAGAAGATCTTGTCGATGTCGAGCAACAAGATGAAATGGTCGTCCTGCTTGCCGACACCTTGCAAGAAGTCGGCGTTCACTCCGGTCCCCATCCGAGGAGCGGGCTCGATCTGGTCCGGGTCGAGTTCGAAGACCTCCTGCACAGAGTCAGCCAGGGCGCCCAGCACGGAGACCTCGCCTTCAAGTTCGACCTCCACGACGATGATGCAGGTGTCGATCGTCCTTTCCGTGGCCTCCATTCCGAGCTTGAGACCAAGATCGATGACCGAGACCACGCTGCCCCGCAGGTTGATGATGCCGCCCATGTAGGCGGGGGTTTGCGGCACCCGGGTGATGTGCGTCACCTCGAGGATCTCGCGCACCTTTGCCACGTCGAGCGCGAAGAGCTCCTCCTTCAGCCGGAAGGTCAGATACTGCCTGGTCTCGGTGATGCCGGGAACGCTCATCGGCTCTGTCCATTCGATGCGGCAGCGAGCACCTTGCCGTTGGCTGGCCGCGGGCCCTCCGAAGCGCTCCCCCTCGAAACCTCGGGATCAATCGTTAGTGCCAGTCCACCCTCGACACGGCCAGAGTCCCCCCCCTCCTTCGTGGTGAACTGAGCCACGACCGATTGGAGATTGGACGCCTGCTGAGCCATGTTCTCTGCGGTCGAGGCCATACCTTCGGCAGTGGCTGCCGTTGCCTGGATGATCCCACCGAGAGAGGTGATCGCCACGCTGACCTCCTCTGCGCCACGGTTCTGCGATGCGCTGGCTGTGCTGATCTCCTTGACCAGGTCCGAGGTCCGTTCGATGTCGGGAACCATTTTGAAGAACATCGACCCGGCGCGTTCCGCGACATCCATGCTCGATGCCGAAAGCTGGCTGATCTCGGCAGCGGCAAGCTGGCTACGCTCCGCCAGCTTGCGCACCTCGGAAGCCACGACGGCGAACCCCTTGCCATGCTCGCCAGCCCGTGCAGCTTCGATTGCGGCGTTGAGAGCCAGAAGGTTGGTCTGACGGGCGATCTCCTCGATGATGGAAATCTTGTTGGCGATGTCCTTCATGGCGCTCACGGTCTCTTCGATGGCTTTGCCGCCATCGCGAGCATCCTCGGACGACTTCTGCGCGATCCGCTCGGTCTGAGATGCGTTGTCCGAGTTCTGCTTGATGTTCACGACCATTGTACCGATGGCCGACGATGCGGACCGGGCCGATTCCGCCTGCTCGACGGTGCCACTCGATACCTGCTTGGCCGCCGAATTGAGGTCTCGACTCCCCATTGCCACCGCGTGGGCCGATTGCTTGACGTGATTGATACTCGAACCGAGCGAGCGGACCATGAAGGAGAGGGCTCTCATCAGTTCGTCTTGACTCGACCGCTCCGAGACCATAACCGTCAGGTTCCCCGCACCAATCTCCTTGGCCAGGCCGGTGATGACCCCCATCGAATCGATCAGAGCGTTGAGGTTGTTCTTGATCTCGTTGAAGTCGCCGTTGTAAGCATCGCTGATCCGGCTTGGAATATCCCCCTTGCTGATCCGGTCCACGTACTCGGCCGTCACGTTGATCGGGCCCACGAACGCATCGACCAGCTCGTTGACACCGCTCACCAGCTGCGACCAGCCACCCTGGAACGCCTTCGAGTTGCCTCGCGTGTCCAGCTGGCCGTTCTTCGTCGCCGCGATCAGACCATCGGTCTCCTGGTGCAGCTGAGAGATGGTATGGGTCATTTCCACCAGGCTCTTGCCCAGGACGTCTTTGTCCGAACGGACCGTCACGTGGGCCGATGCGTCCCCCTGTGCGACGGCCTGGGCGCACGCTGCGAATTCTCGCAGGTTGGCGATCAGCTGCTCGAACGTCCGGGCCATGTCGCCGAGCTCGTCCTGGCTGCTGATCGACACCGTCTGCTCAAGGTCACCTTCGGCGATCCCGGCCGCGGCACGAGCCACCATCCGCACGCCTTTGGCGATACGCCGAGACAGGAAAATCCCGATCGCCAGGGCCACGATCAAGATAAATGCCATGACTCCGAGGCTCACCTCGAAAGCCACCTTGAAATCGGCGCTGGCCCGCTCAGCCTCGGCGGCCCCACCCGCGAGGTTGAGACTCTTGAGCTGGCCCAACGCTCTGCGGGCGGCGTTGAACCTCGGCAGTACGGTTGAATTGAAGGCGGCAAGAGCCGCGGCCTTGTTGCCTGAACGGTTCAGGGCCAGAGTCTGCCCGAGCGCGCTATCGAAGCCCGTGAAGTCCGTGGTCACCGAATTGAAGAGCTCACGCTCGTTCTGCGAACTGATCGTGGGCTGGTACTTGGAGAAAGCGGCCTTGGCACCTTCGCGAGCCCGAGCAAGATTGCGCTCGATTCCGGCCCGACGCCCCGCGTCGGTCTCCACCAAGTTGTCCAGGAGGTCCTGCTGCATCGTGATCACAGAGGACATCATGTCGCCCACGTATCCGGTCGAAACCAGCCAGTTATCCGCGATGTCTCTCGTCACTCCGTGCATCCGCTGCAATTGCACAAGCGAGAGGAATCCCATCAACATCGCAAGCAAGGCGACGCCGATGAAGCCTCCCAAGAGCTTCGTTCCGATGTTCAGGCGCAAGGCATTCCCCTCTTTTTCCTAGCCCCAAGACCACGCCTCGGCCTCCAGATTGCGCGCTGCGATTCGATCCGCCACACCCAATCTGGCACCGGTAGCTCGTCTATACTAACGAGCGCTGTTTCCCGAATACAAGAGCTCCGGCTCCCCGACGAGTCACGACATCAAGACGGCATATTCCTTTAACAACCTTAACTAAGGAATACGCGGAATTCGCTTCCCCGTGTCCAGGTGGTCTACCGCAGGTCAGCTCCCTGTGCCAGGACGATCGCCTGCGATCGTCCTGGCACGTCAAGCTTCTGGAAGATGCGGGTCAGACGGTTCCCGATCGTCTTCGGGCTCAAGCCGAGCCGATCAGCGATCGCTCGGTTATCAAGGCCCGCCCCCAACAAACGAAGCGTCTCTCTTTCGGAAGGGTTGAGATTGGCCAGCCAGCCGGGCATCTCAGGGCTAGTTTGCTTGCCCCCCTGAGCCAACACGTGGTCGAGGAGCACGAGTTGCTGGCGGCGGTGCAGGGCCCCCTTTAGCACCTGGTGGAGCTGCTGGAAGTCATAGACCGGCTTGCGCAGAAAGTCGTAGGCCCCCCCCTCGCGCAGCGCGGCAATAGCGTCGTCCATGGTTCCCTGCCCCGAGAGAAAGACGACCTGCGTGGGAAAGAACCGCTCCTTGACGATCGCGAGCAGCTGCAGCCCGCTCATGCCTGGCATGGCCAGGTCTGTCAAAATGACATCGAACTGGTTCGTCTCGAGCAAGGTCAGCGCAAAAGCAGCATCAACGGCCGTGACGACCTGATGCCCGAAGGCTCCGAGCCATCCCGACAGCGCATCCAGCTGGGTCTGGTCGTCGTCGACCAGCAGCAGAGCCATGTTTTCCAGGCTTCGGCCCATCCTTTCCACAAGCAGACCCGAAGTCCTCCAGCGCACCAGTTCAGCGATGCGTGGGACGGGCGGGGCCACGGTCCTCAGTATATCTTCAGCGGTTGTCCCGGCTCCCTGATTCGGGTAGGCTCTTGCCATGCGATCGCAAGGCCCAGCCCCCAAACACCTCGGCACGATTTCCATGGACCGCACCGCGGATCTCCTGGCTACCAGCCCCAAGGCCGAGCTGCACGTCCATGTTGAAGGGACGCTCGAGCCAGAGCTCAGCTTCGCCTTGGCCCGGCGCAACAAGATGAAACTCCTTTACCCCGATGTCGAGGCCCTGCGCCGCGCCTATGCCTTCACCGACCTGCAGTCGTTCCTCGACCTCTACTACGCCGGCGCCGGCGTGCTCCGCACCGAAGAAGATTTCTTCGACCTTGCCTGGGCCTACTTCCAGCGGGCGGCGCGAGACCAGGTAGTCCACGCCGAGCTCTTCTTCGACCCGCAGACCCATACCGATCGCGGCATCGGCTTCGAGGTGTTCATGCCGGCCTTCGCCAGCGCCGCCAGGCGTGCGCGCGAGGAGTTCGGGCTCACGAGCGAGTGGATCCTCTGCTTTCTGCGGGATCGCTCCGAAGACGAGGCCCTGGCCACCCTCGAAGAGGCGCTTGCGTACCGCGAGCACTTCTGCGGGGTCGGGCTCGACTCGGCCGAGCGCGGCAACCCACCGGCCAAGTTTTCCCGCGCCTTCGCTCGCGCTGCCGACCTGGGGCTGCGCCGCGTCGCCCACGCCGGCGAGGAGGGGCCCGCCGCCTACGTGCGCGAAGCCCTGGACGTCCTGGGGGCTGAACGCATCGACCACGGGGTGCGAGCGGTCGAGGATGCTGCGCTGGTCGAGCGGCTGGTGCGCGAGCAGGTGCCCCTCACCGTTTGCCCGCTGTCCAACGTGCGCCTGTGCGTGTTCGACGACCTGGCTCAGCACAACCTTCCCCGGTTGCTGCGCGCCGGGCTCAAGGTCACGGTCAACTCGGACGACCCGGCCTACTTCGGTGGCTACGTCAGCGACAACCTGGTCCAGCTCTTCGCCGTGCACCCCGAGCTCGGTGCGGCCGACGCCTACGCCCTGCTGCGCAACAGTCTGGAGGCCTCCTTTGCCCCCGAGGACACCAAGAGCGCCTGGATCGCGCAGCTCGACCAGCTCTGGCAACCAGCAGACACCTTGGCGCTGTGAGCCTCGTCTGGCCGGAGCGGCCAGCCAGATCGGATCCCGCGACGCTCGCCGGGCAGGGCGTTGCAGCATCCCGGCACGCTGGTGATTCCCTAGCTGTTAGCTCGCCTGTAACGCCTGGGTAACGCAAGTCTTCTACTGATTTGAACGAAAGCTTAACTAGCTGGTAACCTGGCAATCGCCCCGGACTCGTCCGCCCGGTCCCAGGTCCCGGCCCCTGGTCGGCCCTCGAGGTGTACCGATGAAGACCATCCTTCGCAACTCCCTCGCCGTCTTGCTCATCTCCGGCTGCGGCGGCCTTGGCACCCAGGCCCTCCTCTCCGCCTCGAGCGCCCCCCTGAATGCGGCCTCGGCCGGGACCTTCCGCGCCGTGGCGTTCCAGGGCCACACCTACAAGCTCTTCGTCCCGAGCCAGGCGGCGTCCGGCGCGCAGCTGCCCCTGGTCCTGGCGTTGCACGGATGCTCGCAGGATCCCGATTCCTTCGCCGCCGCCACGCAGTTCAACGCAGTGGCCGAGCAACAGGGCTTCTACGTCCTCTATCCCGAGCAAACCTCGGACCAGAACGCGCTCGAGTGCTGGAACTGGTTCGATCCAGCCGATCAGCAGCGCGGCACCGGAGATCCCGCCTTGTTCGTCGCCGAGATCCAGCAGGTGGAGAGCCAGTACCGCATCGACGCCAGCCGCGTGTATGTCGCCGGCTTCTCTGCGGGCGGGGCGATGGCCAACGTCATGGGTGCCACCTACCCGGACGTGTTCGCAGCGGTCTCGGCCAACTCCGGCCTCGAGTACCAGGCCGCGACCAACGCGACGGCGGCGTGGACGGCCATGACCCTGGGCGGCCCCGCGGCCGCGGAGCCAGCCAGGGCCGCATACCAGGCGATGGGGCCCTACCGACGCGTGGTGCCCACGATCATCTTCCACGGGACCGCCGACTACACGGTCAACGAGCTGAACGCCGACGAGGAAACCGAGCAGTGGCTCAAGACCGACGAGATGGCCGGTAGCGGGAACCTGAGCCGGCAGTCGGGGGAGGGCACCGCGCACGGCGGGGGCAGTTTCACCGACACGCGGTACACGGATACCCGGGGCCAGGTCATCGTGGAGCAGGTCCTGGTGGACGATATGGGCCACGCCTGGTCAGGCGGAAGCGCCAGCGCGCAGTTCACCTATCCGGCCGGCCCGGCTGCCACGGAGCGGAGCTGGGCCTTCTTCTCGGCCCACCCGATGTAGCCGGTGTCGGGTTCCCGGCCGGGCGGCTTGTCAGGCCGGCACGCGTTCGGGTTCGTGGGCCTGCGCCAGCGGAACGACCTCGATCCGGAGCCGCACGCCGAGGGCGTCCAGGATCTGGCAGACCTTCTGCAGGGAGATGGCGTTGTACTCGTCGCGCTCCCAGCGGGATATCTGCGCGTCATCCACGTGGAGCGCGATGGCCAGATCATGCTGGCTCTTGTCGAAGGCGATGCGGATGGCCACCAGAAGTCGCCCGATGGACCCGCAGCTGGCCAGCGCGGTGAAGTCGCGGGACTTGATCTGCCTGTAACTGGCTATTTCTGCGGCGAGCTGGTCGCGAAACAGGATCAGAGGTGCCATGGCCGCCTCCAGCTGCCGGGGAGTCAGGCCTGCCTCCACGAGGATCTCCCGTTGCTGATCCAGCCGAGTGTTCTCGGATTGGAGCTGCGCCTGGAAGGTCTTGAGTTCCTTGTCGGTCTTGATCATGAATGCCTGCCTCACGCCCGAGAACGATCCGGATTCCCTGGAATCGCCGGGCGCCCTCTCGAAGGGTCCCCAAAGGCACCGGAAGGTGCCGGTGGACCGCCCGCGGGAAGGACGCCTCCCGGGACCGTTATCAGCTTGCCGGGCCCCTGTGCGAGGTCGCTTTGCCGCACAAGCGGACACCGCTCGACGCCTGCGGCCCGATCCCGTCCGGGCGAAACCGCCCAAGGTCATGGAGCGCCCGCTCGGAACGTTTGGCATCGGGACTCTTTGCCGATCGTTCCGGATGCCGGCCAAGCGAGGGTGGCCCGTCATGCGCGCCCCGGGGCAGTACCGAACCCTTGCGCCTTTCCCGCTACCATGGCGGCGTGGACAACTGCGACTTCTGCGGGCGCCTGACCTTCCTCGCATCCGGGACCGCTGGCAAGGCGTTCTGCTCGGAGCGTTGCCGCAAGCGGTTCCTGTCGCGGCCGCCGGCGGCAGCGTCCCGTACCATCGCCTGCCCCTACTGTGCCAGGGATATCAAGGCCATCGCACGCTCGTGCCCGCACTGCCGCCGCACGATCGGCGGCAAGGTCCGCAGGGCGCTGCGTGCCGGGTACGCGCTGGCCATGCTCTACTTCGTTCTCCGCGGGGTTTTCAGCCTGCCCTGGCCGCACCGGTGAGGCCAGGATGCCCCTGCTGCGGCTCAGGCCGGATCGGCGACCTTGCGGCCCTCGAGTTCCTCCTCCTCGATCATCGCGATGAAGATCTCGACGAGCTGGGGATCGAACTGCGATCCGGCGGCCTTGCGTAGGTTGTTGCACGCCGTGTCGTGGCTCATCCCTTTGCGGTAGACCCGGTCATCGACCATGGCGCTGTATGCGTCGCCGATGGTGACCACCCTCGCCTCGAGGGGGATCGCCTCGCCGGCCAGGCCCTCCGGATAGCCACGGCCGTCCCACCGCTCGTGGTGGTAATAGAGCCCTGGGATGAGATCGCCAAGGTGGAAGGTGTGGCCGATGATCTGCCGGCCGATCGAGGGATGGCG
>JAJXWQ010000125.1 GCA_021781555.1 bacterium | reverse complement strand
GCTGGGGAGCCCGGCGCGTGCGGTCGCCGAGACGCTGGCGGCGCTGGGGCGTCCGGCCACCCCGGAGTTTCTGGCGGTCGCCAGCGGGGCGGGCGAAGCGATCGGGCCGGCTCTGGCGGAACTCGAAGGTGCCGGCGTCGCGACCGAACGCCGCGAGGAGCTGCCAGGGGCCGGCGATCCGGACTCGAGGGCGTTCTCCATCGTGTTCGTCCACGGCGCCATGGCCGAGGCAGTGGCAGCGAGCTTGCCCGAGGACGGGGCCCGGGTCATCCACGAGCGCATCGTGACGACGCTCGAGTCGCAGCTGGGGATCGTGTGGGGCGCTCGGGGCCAGCTCGCGTCGGGCGTCGAGTCGCACGCGGGAGAGGCCGACGCGGATTTGCCCGGGCCAGCGGACCGCGAGTTCGAGAGGCTCCCGGAGATCGAAGAACTGGCGCGTCACGCGCTGATCGCCGATCCCGCAGGTCGTGGCGTGCGCTACGGCCTGGCCGCTGCCAGGCGGTCGCTGGAGCGATTCGCTCTCGACCAGGCGCGCTGGCTCATCGAGTCCTGCCTGCCGCAGGTCGCCGCGGGTACGCCGCTCGAACTCGCATTCTCGAGCTTGCTGGCCGACGCCGATCGCCATGCCGGCCGCTTCGAGGCGGCGTGCGATCGGTACGCCAGGATCCTGACGCTCTTGCCACCCCTGGCGCAAAGCCGCATCCGGCTGGCGACCAACTGGGGGCTGGCGCTGCAAAGCCTCTCTCGTTACGAGGAGGCGATGGCCGCCTTCGAACAGGCCGTATCCGAGGCGCGCGCCGCCGATCGGGAACCCGAGAGCCTGCGCGCCTTGACCTCGATTCCGCGCCTGGCCTACCTGATGGGGGACTCGGACCGCGCGGCTCGCGCATCCGCAGGGGCGGTGGAGGTGGCGCGGGCAGCCGGCGACGCACGATCCCTCGGTGATTCGCTTGGCCTGATGGGCTTCTTGATCGTCATGCGCGAGCCTGAACGCGCCTCCGAGGGTCTGCATCACCTGGCCGAATCTTTGGCCCTCCTCGAGGCGGTGGGCGATCCCCTGATGCTCGCGGCGGGCCTGGATCTGCAGGCCAATGCCCAGATGACGCTCGGGCGGCCCAAGGATGCGCTGGCGACCTTCGAGCGGAATCTTGCGGTGTACCGGCGCGTCGGAGCGGCCCCCGAGGACGCGCTCACGACCCAGCTCAACATCTGCCTGGCACGCCTCGAACTCGGGACCTTCCAGCGGGTGGCCGCCGAGGCCCGGCGGATCCGCGAGGAGGCGACCGCCGCTCGCGCCCGGGATCTGATCGTCTATGCCGAGGCGATCGAGAGCGTGGCCCTGGCCCAGTTGGGCCGGATCCCGGAGGCCCTCGATTTGCTCGATCGCGCCGGCGCGGGCGCCGCCGAACTCGAGAGTCCCTACCTCGGCGCCGCCGTGCGCATCCTCGGGGCCGAGGCCAAGCTCGCAGCGGGAGCTACGCTGTCGGTGATCGAGGACCTGCAGGTCGGGCGGCACTTGGCGGCCCAGGCCCAGACGCAGGAATTCGAGGGCCGGCTGCTGTGGTTGCAGGCAGATGCCTGCATGGCCGTCCTGGACGCCAGCCGGGCTGGATCCGCCTGCGCCGAGCTGGCGACCCTGGCCGAACGCTCGGGATCGCACATGGCACGGCTGCGGGCGCTTTTGATGCGGGGGAAGCTGGCGAATTTGCTCGGCGACGCCAAGGAGGCCGAACGCCTCTTCGCGGAGGCCATCGAGCTTGCCGAGCGCCTGCAGGCAGCCGCCGCCGGCGGGCAGGCCGCCTGGTGCCGGGGGCGGGTGCGCGAGGAGGCGGGCCGCCGGGAGCTGGCGCGGGAGGATTTCCTGGCGGCCCAGCGGGCGGCCGCCACGACGGCCAGTCCGCACCTCATGGTCGATGCGCTGTTCGCCCTGTCCCGGGTCGCCAAGGATGCTGACGAAGCCGAGCGCTTCCTCGAGGTGGCTCGCGGCCACCTGGCGCCGATCCTCGGACCGCTCGATCGGGCCGCTCGCGCCCAGTACCTTGCGATCGCCGATCGCCAGGCCGTTCTGGAGCGCCCGTCGTTCGGCCCAGCGGGGTCCGCGAGCCCGCTCGACGAGCTGCTCGATCGCCCCCTGCGGGAGATCCTGGCCGCCGTCAAGGCCGGTCCGAGCCGATCCGGGCTTCCCGTCGGCGAGCTCATGGCGCGGCTACTCGACCAGCGTCCCGATCCCGACGAGGTGCTCCGGCGGACCCTCGAGACGGCCCGCGAGAGGTTCGGAGCCGAGCGCTGCCTGGCCGTCTTGAAGGTCCAGGACGGCTTCTCGGTGCGGCACGTGACGGGCGCCCGTCCCGAGGACCTGGAGCGCTTCAGCCGGACCTTCATCGACATGGCTACCCGCGAGAACCGCACGCTCTGGACGATCGATGCCATGACCGATCCCCGACTCTCGGCGACCGCGTCCGTCGCGGCACTGCAGATGCGGGCGATCGCCTGCGCCCCGGTTCGGGTGCAGGGACGGCCGGTGGGGGCGCTGTATCTGGACTGGAGCGATTCGGGCCAGGCCATGCGCGAACACGATGTGGCGGAGCTCGAGACCCTCGCCGGTGTCGCGGGGGTATGCCTGGCCCAGGCCGAGCTCCTGGTCGACCTCCAGCGGCGCACCGATCGCCTTCAGATGCTCCAGGATCTTTCCGGGGCCCTCGCCGGGGCCCTCGAACTCGACGATCTCCTGGCGATGGCGTTGCGCAACTGCATCGCCATTGCGGGGGCCGAGCGCGGTGCCGTCTTGCTGGGTGCCGAACTCGCGGTCGACAGAACGCTGAGTGCCAAGGGACAGGCCGAGATCCCGATGCGATTTTCCCGCGCCATTCTCCGCCGCATCCAGGCTGAAGGTCGCGCTTTTGCGGTCATCGACGCCGAGGCCGAGGGGGCGTCGGCCTCCATCACCGCCGAGGGGTTGCGGAGTGTGATGGCCGTGCCCTTTCACGTGCGCGGGCAGTTACGCGGCGCCTTCTATCTCACGAGCTCGGTTTCGGTGCGCGACTTTTCGACCCGCGACCTGTCGCTCATGGAGGCGGTCGCGGGACAGGTGGCCGTCTCGCTCCAGCGGGTGGACCTCGTTGGCGAGCTGGCGCAGCGGGAACGGATGCGACGCGAACTCGAGATCGCCCGCGATGTCCAGCGCGGTCTCGCACCGAGCAAGCTGCCGCTCGTGCCGGGGGTCGAGATCGCCGCTGCCAGCGTACCGGCCCTCGAGGTCGGGGGGGACTTCCACGACGCGCTCGTGCTGGAGGACGGTCGGATCGGGCTCCTGGTGGGCGACGTGGTCGGCAAGGGGGTACCGGCGGCGCTCATGGCCGCGACGCTTCTGGCGGCCTTTCGGGCGCTGGCTCCGGCCGAGTCGAGCCCGGCGCGACTGCTCTCGCGCCTCAACCAGATCCTCCTGGCGCACCGGCGCGGGCCCGGGGAATGGGCCAGCGCGATCTACGCCATCTTCGAGCCACGCAGCCGGCGGCTGGTCTACGCGACGGCTGGCCACCCGCCACCGCTCGCCGTTCCGATCGCGCTGCCCTGCGAGGGGCTGGCACTGGGGGTCACGGCCGAGGGAGAATGTGCCGATCGCGACGTGGTGCTGGAGCCTGGGGCGGTCTTTGCGCTCTATACCGATGGCTTCGAGGATGCACGGGGCGAAGACGGAGCAGCCCTGGGCTCGGAGCGTCTGGAAGAGAGATTTTCCGAGCTCGCAGGCGGTGGCGCTCGAGCCGTGGTCGATGGGCTGGTCCGCTGGGCGACGAACGACGATCGGACCGCGAATCTTTACGACGATATCACGATCGTCGCGCTTCGAGCTGGCGGTGGCATTAACGATGGCCAAATGGCTTGAAGAGAGGAGCCACGGGCCATTCGGATCCGTCCGAGGGCCTCTCAGGCCGTCGTGTAGTCATTGCCTGCCGGATCGTCCAAGGAGCATGGCTCGATGAGCCAAGTTTACGATGGTGGCGTCCGGGTAAGGAGCTTGCGGATGGGGGGAAACGATCTGTCCGCTTTCCAGATTACCCAGGAACACCACGCCCGCGCCGAGGTGCTGCACCTCGTCGGTTCGCTGGACGCGCATACGTCCAGCGAGGTCGAGAATCGCCTGGAACAGCTCCTCTCGGCCGGCGCCCCGGCTCTGGTCCTCGACTTCTCGCTCGTGGACTACGTGAGCAGCGCCGGTTTCGGCGTTCTCTTGAATGCGTTGCACGCGTTCAGGCTGACCGGGGCCGACATCAAGATCGCCAGGATCTCCGAGCGCGTTTACCGGCTCTTCGCCACGCTCGGTTTCCACAAGATCTTCGATATGCGTGCTTCGATCGCCGAGGCGATCGATAGTTTCGAGTTTCTGGGTGCGGACGCGGACAGTGGCAGCGGGGCTTCCTGAGGACGATCGGCACATGGGCCCGATCGGAGTGGTCGCCACGCTGTCGGCCCTGGCCTCGGTGCGTGCGACCGTGGCCGAGTTCGCAACCCGAAACGGGGCGCCGATCGAGTTCGCCGACGACCTGATCCTGGCCGTCGACGAAGTCTGCGCCAACATCGTTTCCCACGGGTACGCGGATCCGGACGTCGAGGACGCGGCCTTCACCCTCGAGCTGTCTGCTCATGACGAAGGGATCGTGGTGGTGGTGCGAGATCGAGGGGAAGCTTTCGACGTGCAGCGAGCTCCAGCCACCGATCTGGCCGACTGGATTGCCCGGGGCAAGAAGGGGGGACTCGGGATCAAGCTCATCAAGATGCTCGTCGACGACGTTCGCTATCGGCGGATCGACGGCATCAACGAGGTCACGCTGTCCAAGCGCCTCCCGGGCGTCTTCTCCAGCTAGCGCCGTGACGCTCCGGAACTAGCAGGGTAAGCAGGCGGTATGGCCGTGTTGCCAGAAGAGCGATCCCTCGGGGATCTGGTGGCCGACGTGGTCCTCCTGGTTGACGCCGCGGGCGAGGTGCTGGAGGCAAATGCCCGCGCCCGGGAGCTGCTGGGACGGGATCCGGCCGGGTTGGGGCTCGAGGCCGTCTTCGGCCGTTCGGGAGCCGAGTCGGTCCGGCAGGTGCTGCCGCTCGGCGGCATCCTTGACGTCGAGGCCCCGCTCTCGACCCTCACGGGGCCGACCGGATTCCTGTGGCTGCTGTCGCCTGGACCTGGCGGGTCGGTCGCGATGTGTGGGCGTGAGATCGACCGCATTTACGGGCTCGACCTCATCCAGCGCCTGTCCGAGGATATCCGGGATCGCCAGGGCCGCCTCGAGGCTGCCAGCGAGATCAACCGGCAGCTCGCCCGCACGCTCGACATCGAGCGGATCGACCAGGTGATCGCGAGCAAGGTGACGGGTCTCATTCCGCTCGACTACCTGCAGATCGCCGTCGCCGGCGCGTCGGCGGAGCTCTGCGATCACAAGATCCTGACCGCGGACGGGGGCCTTGTGACCGGGCCGGAAACCCGGCCATGGTCGCAACTGGCGGCCGAGCGGACCTTCCGGGATCGGCGGCTCCGCATCCTCGATGGGGCGGATGCCATCGGCGCGATCTTGTCCGAAAGGGGCGCTCAGAGCGCCATTGCGGCGCCCATCGTGCTCGACGACCAGGTTTTGGGCGTCTTGATCTTCGCGTCGACGGCTCCCTCGGCTTACCAGGCCATCGACATGCTCGCGGTCGAACCGGTGGTCGGCCAGTACGCGATCGCCCTGGCGAACGCCCGCGTGGTGCGGGGTCTCGAGGAGGCCAATCAGGTCAAGCAAGAGGTGATCGAGATCGCCTCGCACGAGTTCAACACCCCGCTGACGGTCATCAAGGGGTTTGCTGCGCTGCTGGCTGACGGGCTGGCTGCGATGCCGCCGGCCCAGGTGGCCGATGCCATCCGGATGATCGAAGCGGAGGCCGAGCGCTTGCACAGGCTCGTCGACGAGCTGCTCACGGTCTCCCGGATCGACGCGGGCCGCATCGATCTGTACCTATCGGGGGTGGATCTGGCCGATCTCGTCCGCGACTGCTGCCGGGCGCTCCAGATAGCCTATCCCGGGCGGGAGGTCGTCGTGACCGCTCCGGCCGAGGTCCCGATCTTGCAGGACGGCAACAAGATCATGCGCTGCATGACCAACCTTCTGTCCAACGCCTTCAAGTTCTCCCCGGCCGACACGGTGGTCCAGATCGAACTGCAGCGCGAAGATGCCAGCTGGGCGATTCGTATCTTCAATGTCGACGAGGGCTTCATCGCTGCCGAGATCGCCCAGCTCTTCGGCAAGTTTCGCCGTCTCGAGCGCCACAAGAACCACTCCCAGGGAACGGGTCTGGGCCTGTACGTGACGCGCCGCCTTGCTCGCCGCCTGGGTGGCGACGTCGACGTGGAGAGCGAGCTAGGGCGCGGCACCACCTTCGTCCTGCGCGTGCCGGATCTCACGGGCAGCGCGGACTTCGACCTTTAGAGTGCTCCCGGTTTGAATGGATCGGGTCCGTTCATCGGGCGGCGAGACCGCTCTGGCGCCCTTCGGAGCGCACCCGGTCCGACCGAGGCTCGGCCCGCAGCAGGTCGCCGTACCGCGCCCGCTTGATGAACCGGCCGGCGCCCGCCTGGCCATACCACTGGCCGTCCTCGACGATCACCTGGCCGCGGGACAGCACGATCTCGGGCCAGCCCTGGACCTCGAAGCCCTCGTAGGCGCTGTAGTCGACGTTCATGTGGTGCGTGTGCGGCCGGGTGACGCTGATGGTCTCTTTGCGGTCGGGGTTGAAGATCACGATGTCGGCGTCGCTGCCCACGGCGATCGTGCCCTTCCGAGGGAACATGCCGAAGGTCCGGGCGGCGCTGGTGCTGGTGAGCTGGACGAACTGGTTGAGCGTGATGCGGCCGCCGAGGACGCCGGCGCTGTAGATGAGGGCCATGCGGTTTTCCACGCCGGGCGCACCGTTGGGGATCCGGGTGAAGTCCTCCCGGCCGAGCACCTTCTGGTCCTTCATGTTGAAGGGGCAGTGGTCCGTTGCGATGGCAAAGATATCGCCCAGGGCGAGGCCGCGCCACAGGGAGTCCTGGTTGGATTTGTCGCGCAGGGCTGGCGTCATGACCCACTTGGCCCCCTCGAAGTCGGGGCGATCGTAGACCGAATCGTCCAGCAAGAGGTACTGCGGACAGGTCTCGGCCATGACGTCGATGCCCCGGGCGCGAGCCCAGCGGATCGGCTCCAGGGCGTCGGCGCTGGCCAGGTGGACGATGTAGAGGGGGACGTCCGCGACCTCGGCGATGGCGATTGCCCGGTTGACGGCCTCCGCCTCCATCCGGGTGGGCCGGGTGTGGGCGTGCCAGCGTGGAGCCAGCTTGCCCTCGGCCTTGGCCAGCTTGACGATCTCGTCGATGACGATGCCATTCTCGGCGTGCATCGAGACCATCGTGCCGTTCTCACCGGCCTGCCGGAAGGCGCGGTACAAGGTGGCATCGTCGGCGTAGAGCACCCCCGGATAGGCCATGAAGAGCTTGTAGCTGGTCACACCTTCCTGCGCGAGCCGCTCTAGCTCAGGCAAGCGCTCGGCTGGCATGTCGGTGAGGATCATGTGGAAGCCGTAATCGATCGAGGCCTTGCCCGCGGCCTTGGCATGCCAGGTATCGAGGCCTTCGAGGGGGCTGCGGCCTCGCGGCTGGTTGGCGAAGTCGATGATGGTCGTCGTGCCGCCGAAGGCCGCCGCCCGGGTGCCCGTCTCGAAGTCGTCCGAGCTCATCGTGCCGCCGAAGGGCATGTCGAAATGGGTATGGGGATCGATGCCACCCGGGATGACCAGCCGCCCGGCAGCGTCGAGGACCCGGTCCGCGGTCACGTCGAGGGACTGCCCGATGAGGGCGATCCGCTCGCCGTCCACCAGCAGATCGCCCAGGTAATCGTCGACGGCCGTGACGATGCGCCCGTTGCGGATCAGCAGGCTCATGGGGGCAGCTCCTTTCGAGCGAACGCTCCAGCTTCAGATCGG
>JAJXWQ010000124.1 GCA_021781555.1 bacterium | reverse complement strand
GGCCTAGGCCTTTTGCAGTTTGAACGGGGCCCTCTGCGCGGTCGCTTCGCTGCGCAACCGGTCCCCGTTTGACCCCTCGGGCCCGAACCTTTCCAGGCGAAACCGCTCTATTTGCAGTTTGAACGGGGCCCTCTGCGCGGTCGCTTCGCTGCGCAACCGGTCCCCGTTTGACCCCTCGGGCCCGAACCTTTCAAACCGGATCCCCGGGGCTTGTCTGCCGCCGGGTGGAAGACACTCTTGGCAAGCCGGCCCCGGCAGGCGCACACTTGATGCGTGCGGTCCGCCTTCTGGCACCGCTCTGGCTGTTCCCTTTCGTCCTGCACCGTGACAGGAGGCTCCGTGCTCGCGACATCCACTTCCCCGTCGTCCGCTGTGTCTTTCGGCTTTCCCGCCCTGCGCGCCCGCCGGCTCCGCAATTCGGAGGCGCTGCGCCAGCTGGTGAGGGAAACCCGGATCGTCGCGAGCGATTTCATCTACCCGTACTTCGTCGTCCCCGGCCGCGGTGTGCGCCGCGAGGTGAGCTCGATGCCAGGCGTGTTCCAGCTTTCGGTGGACGAGCTGGTGCAAGACGCCCGCCAGGCCGTCGAGCTCAGGATTGGCGGGGTCATCCTTTTTGGCCTTCCGCCGGCCAAGGACGCCGTCGGCAGCGGCGCGTACGACGACGACGGCATCACGCAAGAGGCGGTGCGGGCCCTCAAGCGCGAATTTCCCGCGCTCCTGGTGGTGTGCGACGTTTGCCTGTGCGAGTACACCGACCACGGGCATTGCGGGATCGTCGAGGGCGATCGCATCCTCAACGATCCCACCCTCGACCTGCTTTCGAGGATGAGTGTCAGCCTGGCCGACGCGGGCGCCGACGTGATCGCCCCGTCCGACATGATGGACGGTCGCGTGGCGGCGATACGACGCGGCCTGGATGCGGCCGGGCACGAGGACGTGCCGATCATGGCTTACTCGGCCAAGTATGCTTCGGGCTTCTACGGGCCGTTCCGGGAGGCCGCAGAGAGTGCGCCACAGTTCGGCGACCGCGGCAGCTATCAGATGGATCCTGCCAATGCCCGGGAGGCCTTGAAGGAAGTCGCGCTGGACCTGGCCGAAGGCGCGGACATCGTGATGGTCAAACCAGCCCTGGCTTACATGGATCTGATCTGGCGCGTCAAGCAGGCCACGGACCGCCCGGTGGCGGCGTACAACGTCTCGGGCGAGTACGCGATGGTCAAGGCCGCGGCCCACAACGGCTGGATCGACGAACGCCGGGTGGTCCTCGAGACCCTGACCGGTTTCAAGCGGGCCGGGGCCGACATCGTGTTGACGTATCACGCGCTGGATGCGGCGCGCTGGCTCGGAGAGTAGCCGCGGGGCCGGGCTGGCTTCGGCTGGCTGAAGGCAGGACCCCCGGGGGGCCTGTCGAGGCTACCAGCCCAGGAGGCGCCCCCAGAGCTCGCTGGCCAGTTCGATGGCGCGCGGGGCGCGGGGCGAGGACAGCAACGGCATCTTGGCCTCGTCCGGCGTGCGATCGCCCTTGCGGTTGTTGCAGCGCGTGCAGGCGGCGACAAGGTTTTCCCAGGTGTCCTGTCCGCCACGGCTCTTGGGGTGCACGTGGTCGAGCGTGAGCTCCTGGTGCCCGCCGCAATACTGGCACGTGTGCTTGTCTCGCTTGAAGATGGCCGCCCGAGAAGGGCGAATGGCCTCCATCGTGCGGCGGACTACGACCTTGACCAGCAAGCGGATGGCCATGGGAATCCGCATGATGATGGACGGGGAGCGGATGATCGCGTCGGTATCCTGGACCGAAACCGCCTTGCCCAGATACAGCATGGTGACGGCCTTCTCCACGTTCACCGTGTAGAGCGGCTGATACGTGTTCGACAGGACCAGGACCTGCAAGGACCTTTCACTCCTTAGGGACGCCGGGGTCGGCAAAAGCCTCACACGAACCGCTGTCCCACAGGTGGTGCGACAGCAGGCCTCTTCGCTTCGCGAGTAATTTATTCCACAAATCCCTCGAAAGAAACAGCGGACTTGCTGATCCTGGCCGGCGCCCGCGCACAGATCCGGGCGCAGAGCGGGCAAAGCCTGGCGATCGCAAGCCGCGAAGACGCAGATCGCCTTGCCACCTCGCACGAGGGCCCGCCCGCCGGACCCACCGGGTGGATCGAGGCCGGGGGCCAGGGCTGTTCGGATCCCTCTACGCGGTCGTGCCGCACGAAAGCGATCTATGGCGGTGCGAAGCGGAAGACCACGCTCTCGGCTGCATCGCTGATATAGACCGAGCCCTCGTCACCCACCGCCAGGCTGACCGGATCTTGCAGGTATCCCTGGCCGAAGGCGCCGACGAACGTGCCGTCCGGAAGGTAGCGCCGGACGCGATCGGAATCGAGGACCAGGATCGTGCCGGTGGTCGGGTCGAACGCCACATCCCGGGGATCGACCGGCACCGAGCCCGAGGCCGCGAACGGCGTCGTTCCGTCGAAGACCTTGCCGTCCGCGACGATCCAGGGAGTGCCCTGGCCATCGATACCGATGCCGCGGGCGTTGGCTATCGGGATCTCGTTGACGGGCAAGGTGTCGTCGGGCCACCAGTCGGGGAGGTGGAAGGCGCGCACTGTCCGGGCCTCGGCGACCCAGGCCACGTCCCCGGCGATCGCGATGTCCTGCCCGCCGAGCGTCAGGGGGTTGCCGAAGTTGAGCGGGAACTCGGTGCTGGCCCCGAAACCGAAGACGGCCCACGGACTGATGGGATAGAGAAGCGAAGCTGTCTCCCCCGATCCTACCGATACCGTGGCCACGGCCACTCCGGTGAGATCCGCCGGCAGCGACTCGGTCGCCGAGCGCGAAAAGTAGACGCCTTGCCGCTGGCCGTGGTCGGGGTCGAAGCGCAGCACCGAACCATACGTGCCGAGTAGACCCTGGTGATCCTGGTCGGCCACGAAGAGAGAGCCCCCCGCAAAGGCGACTCCCCGCGGCGCCACGAGCTGGCCCGCGCCCAGCGTGTCGATCAGGATGCTTCCGGTCGCCGGCGGTGTAGGCCGGGGCGGGGTCGGACTGGGCGAGGCCAGGTACGAGGCACCGGTGGTCACCGGATACGTGGGGGTGGGTGTCGGTAGCAGCGCTACGGGCGGAACCTGGTAGGGCTGCCCCCCGCCGCACGCCGCGAGCACGATGCCGGTGGCGACAGCGGTCACCAGCAGGCCGGTCAGCGAGTGCGCCTCCGAGAGGCTTAAGCGCGGCTTTGCCAAACCATGAACTCCTGTTAGCTTATCCATGATCTCGATACTGAACTTGCGTTGGAACCAATGGAACGTCGACAAAAATCCCAGGCGCCCTTGCCGGGCCCTGAAGCGGTCGCAGTCCGCTCGGCCGGCCGGCTCTTTGTCGTGGGCACCCCGATCGGCAACCTGGAGGACCTGACCGCCCGGGCCCTCTCCACGCTGCGAGAGGTGCAGATCATTGCTGCCGAGGACACGCGGCAGACGGCCAAGCTGCTGGCGCGCTACCAGATCGCGACTCCGACCGTCAGCTACCACGAGCACAGTCCGGCCCGCCGCAGCGCGGAGCTCCTCGCGCGCCTGCTGGCGGGAGAGGATGTGGCCCTGGTGACCGATGCGGGCATGCCGGTGCTGTCGGATCCAGGAGGCGAGCTCGTCTCGCAGGCGATGGCAGCCGGGGTGGCGGTCGTGCCAGTACCCGGCCCCTCAGCCCTGACGGCCGCGATCGCCGTGAGCGGGATCCCGGCCGACCGCTTTGCCTTCGAGGGTTTCCTCCCCAGGGAGGGCAAGGCGCGTCGGCGTCTTCTCCGCGACATGGCACACGAACGGCGCGCTCTGGTCTTCTTCGAGGGCCCCCATCGACTCCCTGCGACGCTTGCGGACATGGCCACCATCTTCGGTCCCGAGCGGCCCGTCGCCATCTGCCGCGAACTCACGAAGATCCACGAGGAGATCGTCCGTACGACCCTCGGCGAGGCTGCCGGCCGCTACGCCGAAGGCGGGGTTCTGGGCGAGATCACGATCGTCGTCGCTCCAGCTCCGCGCCAAGCCTCCGAGCCGTCCGCCGACTGACAACCGGTCACCGGGCCAGGCCGCTCCGCATGGAATGCCGCCGGGACGAGCGCTGCTCCGCCAGGGTAGAATCTGAGATTCCCGACGTCAGGAGCCTTCTTTGAGCGATACCCTCCGGTCCGCCCCGGGCGCACCGAAGCCCACCGGCCAAGCGCAGACGGGCGTACAGGTCGGCCTGTTCGAGGCCGAGCCTTCGCCACGCATCCGCTTGATGCTGGTCGACGGTCACGCGCTGGCCTATCGGGCGCATTTCGCGATGTTCACCACAGGTATGCGTACCCGCGAGGGCGAGCCGACCTGGGCCGTGTACGGCTTCATCAACAGCCTCTTCAAGGCCCTCGGGGAGTATCGACCGGCCTGCCTGGCGGTGTGCTTCGACATGGATCGACCCACGTTCCGGGAGCAACGCTTCGAGGCCTACAAGGCCCACCGCAAGCCGATGCCGGACGACCTGCGTCCGCAGCTCCAGACGATTCGAAGCGTCGTCTCGGCGCTGGGGGTTCCGATCTACGAGGTTCCGGGCTACGAGGCGGACGACGTCATCGGCACGATCGCACTCAAGGCCGCAGCGGAGGGCTACGAGGTCGAGATCCTGACGGGGGATCGGGATCTCTTCCAGCTGGTCCGCCCCGGCGTGACGGTTCTGTTGCCCCAGGCGCGCGGATCGGATCTCGAGCGCTATGACGAGGCGGGGGTCATGGCCCGCATGGGGATCCGGCCGGACCAGGTCGTGGACTACAAGGGCCTGGTCGGGGACACCTCCGACAACATTCCTGGCGTGCCTGGCGTGGGAGAGAAGACGGCGCTCGGGCTCCTGGCCGAGTTCGGCAGCTTCGAGAACCTGTACGCCCACCTCGATCAGGTCAGCCGACCGAAGGTTCGCGAGAAGCTCCTCGAACACCAAGATCTTGCCCGCCAGTCCTTCGATCTGGCCCGGATCGACATCGCCGCCCCGGTGGACAACCTCAACTGGAAGCATTGCGAGCTGACACTTCCGGACGTCGTCACGCTGAGCCAGTTGCTCGAGCGCCTCGAGTTCAAGAGCATCCTCAACAACCTTCCCAGGCTGCTGTCCGGATTCACCGGGACGACGGCCGGACCGGCTACTCCGACGGCCGTTGGCGGGGCCCGAGGGTCCTTCGCGCCGCCCGAAGCGACCAGCGCAACGGGGCGGCCTGCGGGCCCGGTGGTCGCTCTTGCCACTGCGACGGCTCCGCTGCCGATCGCGGGCCTGCCGCCCGCCGTAGCCGAGAGGCCGCTGGCCGTCCGGACCCGCGTGATCACCACTACCGAGGCCCTCGATGCCCTCGTCGCGGAGCTCCAGGTGCAGGATATTGTCGCCTTCGACACCGAGACCGACGGCCTTTCGCCCCTGCGCTGCGGTCTGGTCGGCATTTCCCTGGCCTATGGCGGGAGCGACGCCTGCACCTGTGAGGCCGTCTACATCCCGATCGGCCACCATGAGGGCGGCCAGCTCCCGCGCGGACAGGTCCTTTCGGCGCTGTCCGAGTTCTTCGCGTCGCCGGTGCCCAAGGTTGCTCATCACGCCAAGTTCGACATGCACGTGCTCTATTCCGCGGGAGTCGAGCTTCGTGGCCTGGTCGACGACACGCTCCTGGCCGCCTACGTCAGCGATGCCAACCGACAGAGCAATGGCCTCAAGGACCTGGCCTGGGATCTGCTGCACTACCGGATGACGCCCATCAAGGACCTCATCGGAGCGGGTTCCAAACAGATCTCGATGGATCGCGTACCGATCGCCGAGTGCGCGCCCTACGCGGCTGCGGATGCCGCCGTGACGCTCGAGCTGCGCGGTCGTCTGCTCGATCTCCTGGCCTCCGATCGCCACGGGATCTACCGCCGGGTCGAGATGCCTCTCATCGACGTGCTGTGCCGCATGGAGCGCCACGGGGTGGGGCTCGACGGGGAGCTCCTCGGCCAGCTGTCCGTCCAGCTCGCCGACCGCATCGCGGCGCTGGAGTCCGAAGCCCGGGAGCTCGTGGGCGAGTCCTTCAACCTCAACAGCCCCAAGCAGCTCGAGGTCCTGCTTTTCGACAAGCTGCAGCTCCGGCACGTTCGCAAGACGAAAACAGGCCGCTCCACCGACGCCGCGGTTCTCGAGGAACTGGTGGACGAGCATCCGGTGGTGGCCAAGATCCTGGAGTTTCGCCAGCTGACCAAGCTCAAGAACACCTACATCGACGTGTTGCCAAGCTTCGTCAACCCGCGGACGGGTCGCGTCCACACCTCCTACAACCAGCACATCGCCGCGACGGGTCGCCTGTCCTCGGATCAGCCCAACTTGCAGAACATCCCGATCCGCACCGATCTGGGCCGGCGGATCCGCAAGGCCTTCGTCCCCTGCACCCCGGGAAACCTCATCCTCTCGGCCGATTACTCGCAGATCGAGCTCCGGATCCTCGCCCATGTCGCCCGGGACGAGGCCTTCATCGCGGCGTTCGAGGCCGATCAGGACATTCACACGGCGACCGCCGCGCAGATCTTCCAGGTCGCACCCGCCGAGGTCACGCCCGAGATGCGCCGCAAGGCCAAGGCCGTCAACTTCGGCGTGGCCTATGGCCAGAGCGCCTTTGGCCTGGCGCGGGCCCTCGGCATTCCCCAGCAAGAAGCCAGGGAGTTCATCGACGCCTACCGCCAGAAGTATGCAGGCGTCTACCGGTACACGATCGAGACGGTCGCCCGCGCCCATCAGGTAGGCTACGTCGAGACCCTGCTCGGCCGTCGCCGTTACCTCCCCGGCCTACGAAGCTCGAACCGGATGGAACGCGACGCCGCGGAGCGCGCGGCCATCAACGCCCCCGTCCAGGGGACCGCCGCCGACCTCATCAAGATCGCGATGCTGGGCGTGGATCGCGCCCTTCGCGACGCCGGGCTGGCGACGGCCATGGTCCTGCAGGTCCACGACGAGCTCGTCTTCGAGGTGCCGCCCGACGAACTCGAGGCCGCGCAGCGGATCGTCCGCGAGCAGATGGAGGGTGCGATGCAGCTGGACGTCCCTCTCAAGGTGGATCAGCACGCCGGACCCACCTGGCAAGAGGCCAAGTAACCCGGGATCCGCGACGCGCGGAACCCCCCGGGGCCGGCGCTGCCCTATGCGGGCTGGGCCAGGCGCCGGCAGGCCGAGACGAAGTCGGCGAAGATGCGTCGCGACATGGCGGTGAACTCGGGAGCATCGGCGGCGTGAGGCTTCTCGGGGTGCCACTGGACGGCCATGACGTATCCTGGGAACCTGCCGGGTTCGGGCTCGAAGGCCTCGACGATGCCATCGGGCGCCCAGGCGGTGGCCACCAGGCCCGGGGCCAGGCTCTCGGGCATCTTGACCCCCTGGTGGTGATACGAGTTGGTCCGGATGCTGCCCGACCCCGCGAGCCTCTCGACCTGGCTTCCGGTCATCAACTCGACCTCGTGCTGCGCGCCCCTGCGGTGTTCGACCGCGCCCGGATACTGGGACGGGATGTCCTGGATGAGGGCGCCTCCCAGCGCCACGTTGAGCATCTGGAAGCCCCGGCAGATACCCAGGATGGGCACGCCCTGCGCCAGGGCCCGCCTGGCCAGGGGTAGTTCGAAGGCATCCCGCTCGGCCTCGACTTGCAGGGTCGGCGTGCTGGGGGCCTGACCGTAGTGGGCGGGATCGATATCAGCGCCCCCCGCCAGGATCAATCCGTCGAGGTCCTCAATGCGGGTCTCCGCGTAGCTCCTGATGACGACGTCTGGCCGTGAACCGAGCGCAGCGCGAGCCGCGACCACCAGCGGTTCCGTCCGCGGTTCTGATTGACGACCATCCGAATTCCATCCTCCCGAGTCCGCGCAGTATATCGTCCGGTGATGTCCGCTCCGCCCCAGGAAATCGACGACGCCGACGCGGAGGCCGGCGAGCTCGCGTTGCGCTTCAGCGTCGATGCGCGTCACGC
>JAJXWQ010000123.1 GCA_021781555.1 bacterium | reverse complement strand
AGTGCAGGTGCTACGGCCACGCGGCGACCGCCATCGCCAGCGAGTCTGGGATGGCCTCGCGCTCGAGGGAGAGTGATGCAACATGTCGCAACACAAGACCGGTCACCTTCGCGATTCGAGATATCCTGCGCTTGCAGGGGCAACCAGCGTGGTCCACATGGTCCAGCACCGGGAATCTGATGTGGACCGCGGAAATGGTCGTCATTACTGGCCTGGTCCAGATGGTCCACATGGTCCACGTCACTATCTTTTTAATGGTTTTGCCGAGAGGCAAAGGAGATGGCCAGGACGTGACCTCGTTCATGTAGAGAAAGATAGGGACGTTTCCGCTGGACCATCTGGACCGCTTGCCCCTCAAAGATCCTGTTCACGGGCCTTTGAGGCCGGTCCACATCACGGTCCGGATCTGGACCGGTGCTGGACCACCTCGAGGGCATGCGCTTGACGGCGCCTGCCTGGCTCGAGAGATTCGCCCGGAATGGGGATCCTGCGTCATCGTCAGCAGGCCTCTCGCCACCTCCCCCTCCCTCGGTCCCGGAAACCGTCTCGACGATCGGCACGACGCTCTCTGAAGCCGAGCGCGATCGCACGCTCGCCCTGCTGCGCAACCTGGCGCGCAAGGGGTTCCTGCTGGAGCTCGATCCGGACGCCGCAGACCAGATCGTCGTCGACTCCGACCGCGAGGTGCCGCCTGAACTGCTTGAGCGCCTCACGGAGCGCAAGCCAGCGATTCTAGCTTTGCTCAAGGCGCAAGCCCACGCCGCCGACATCCTGAAGGCGCGGCCGGACCTCGCGACCGAAACCAGGTCGTGCGTCATCGATACCATCTGGGGCCGGGTGTGGATCGTTCCGAAGCGCACCGGCGCCGCCCGGGTCGAGGCCACGTGGGCCGAAATCCACGAGGATCCCTGGGGCGCCGTCGAGCGCTGCCACCAACTTGCCGCTGCCATCGATCTCTTCGATGGCAAGCTCATCGTCGAAAGGGAATGAGGGCCGAATCATGACCGCGAGCACCGAGTCGATGGGCGCCATCACCTGCTGGCACTGCGAGCCCGATCGCAAGCTACGTCGCGAGTTGGATCCCGACGAACGGTGCGAGCGCTGCGTCGGGAAGTACACGCCCAGTCGGGTAAAGGCCCTCTTGGCTCTTCGCCGCCATTTCCAGGATCACGGGATTCATGGCGAGAGCGACGGCGCGATGGCCGCCGAGGTGGCGCACGTGGATGAGGTGCTGTTGCGGCTCGGTCGCTCGGGCAAGCTCAAGGATCCGGCGTTTTCCTCGCTGGTGAACCACGTGATGCTCGGCCAGCACCAGAGCGACGTGGCCGCAGCCTGTGGCGTCGCGAAGCAGACGATCCAGAGCGCGGTGAAGCGCGGCCTCGAGATCCTGTGCGATGCGCTCAATGAAAAGACCGCTTGACGGGTTTCGGTCGCTTGACATAGAATTTCGTACAAGGGAACAAAGGTTTTTCGGCTGGCCTTCGCGGGCCGGCCGTCGCGTTTTTTGTGGGGGATCGAGGGATGGGTAAGGCGCTGCGGACGCCCGAGGCCGAGCACTACCTGTGCACTGGCAAGATCTCGCTGCTCTACCCCGCGGTCGAAGTACCGCCAGCCAAGCTGCCCGCGGGAAAGGTCATCGATCTTCATCCTTCCCCTGCTGGCCGCTCTGATGTCTCGGCCAAGCGAGCGGCTCTCCTCGGCCGCCCAGTGGACCGCCAGGAGATCGAGACTGTCGAGGGGATGATCGAGGAGGACATCGCCCGAGACGAGTCGGGACGGACAGGGTTTGGCCAGAAGGTTCTGTGGGTCGTCGACGGCGTGGCCTACGTTGGACCCGAAGGGCTGGGGCGCAGGGCTTTCCCGGATGAGATGGAGCGAGAACAGCGGCGGCGCGCAGGGATGATCGTCGGCGACACGCCGCAGAGCGTTGTCAGGATTCCACTCGGGCCGAGATGACGCCGCGGCCAAGTGCCGCGGCCAGGAAACGCATAGGCCAGGCATGCCGCGGGGTCAGGTAGCCACCCCGATCGGTGACCGGGCAGCAGGGCGATGGCGTTGCTTCGCGCTTCCACTATCGCGCCCTGGTCAGGCGGCCTGGTTGCCCCGCGAGACGTCAGCGACCGAGGATACCGATGCCCAAGCCCAAGGTGCTGCGAGATCAGCCGGCCCCGCGCGATCAGCCCGCGCTTTGCGATCCCCCGCCCCTCCGAGATCAGCCGGTGCTGCCTGATCTGATGGATCCACCAGCGGCACCGGAGGCCGCCGCAGTCTGGGTCCCGATCGCCGAGCTGGCGCCATGGGAATCGAATCCCCGCAAGAACGACGCCGCCGTCGAGAAGGTGGCCGACAGCATCAAGCGGTTTGGCTTCGGTTCCCCCATCCTGGCCCGCTGCAACGGCGAGGTCATTGCGGGCCACTCCCGGCTCAAAGCTGCAGTCAGGCTCGGCCTCGACCGCGTGCCGGTGCGGTTCCTGGACCTGGATCCAGCCGATGCTCGCCTGCTGGCGCTGGCCGACAACAAGCTCGGCGAGATCGCCGAGTGGGACGAGGCCCTGCTGGCCGAGATCCTCAAGGACTTCGACCCCGCTGACGCGGCGATCGCCGGTTTTGGCGCTGCGGAGGTTGCGGACCTGCTGGCTGCGATCGCCGAGCCCGAGGCCCTCCAAGGCGATCTGGACGTCGCACCGGACCTCCCGTCCGAGCCGATCGCCAAGCTGGGCGACCTGTGGCTCCTCGGCAGGCACCGCGTGCTATGTGCTGACAGCACGAAACCAGACAGCCTCGAGCGGCTGATGGGCGGCAATCGGGCCGACATGGTCTTCACCGATCCGCCGTACAACGTCGACTACGTGGGCAAGACCAAGGATGCGCTTCGCATCCAGAACGATGCGATGAGCGACGCCGAGTTCTACGAGTTCCTACTGGCCGTCCACCGGAACATGCTGGCCCACACCCGACCGGGTGGCGCAATCTACGTCTGCCACAGCGATTCGGCCGGACTGATCTTCCGAAAGGCGCTGGTAGACGCCGGGTGGCTGCACAAGCAGTGCGTCATCTGGGTCAAGCAGAGCATCGTGATGGGCCGCCAGGACTACCACTGGCAGCACGAGCCCATCCTCTACGGTTGGGCGCCGGGCGGGCCACACCAGTGGCATGGCGATCGCAAGCAGAGCACGGTGTGGAACATCGATCGGCCGAGCCGGAGCGAGGCGCATCCGACGATGAAGCCGGTCGAGCTCATGGAGCGTGCCCTCGGCAACTCGTCGGCGCCCGGCGGAAGGATCCTCGACACCTTCGGCGGCTCCGGGTCCACGCTCATCGCCTGCGAGAAGACCGGTCGTAGCGGGTACCTGGTCGAGATCGACCCACGCTACGTGGACGTCATCGTCCGGCGCTGGGAAAAGGCGACGGGCAAGAAGGCCTCGATCGCCGTTCAAGACTCGAGCGCCAGCGCCTGACGTACGAGCCGCTCGACCAGGACCGAGCGGCTGGCACCGGTCTCCGTTGCACGCTGGTCCAGCTCGGCGAGCAGGTCCTCGGGCAGCCGGATAGAGATCGGCTGCCCCTTGGCCACGGTGCCGGCGGGCTTGCGGCCGGCGCCCGGGCGAAATCCCCCGCGGGGCATACCTACAGCCCCCACTCGATCTCGGCGCGGTCGAACCCGACCCACGTCCCGGCTTTGCCCCTCCCGCGGTTCGCCAGCTCCTCGCGGGCGAGTTGAACCGCGTCGAGCTTGCCCGAGGCGATCGCGACCAGCAGCTCGTTGCGGGTCATCTGGAAGACGAACAGCGGGTTGAGCTCGTCGCGCAGCGTCCCGTCCCTCGAGGCGGCGTTGAGGGTCGCCACCTCGGCCTTGCGGGCTGCCTTCCGGTCGGCTTCCTTCTTCTGGCTCGTCATCTCGATCTCCTTCCTTCTCGTCCGTCGCGTTGCGTCACTTCGCCCGCAGTGCGGCGCTGACCGCCAGCTTCGCCTGGGCCGAGGCTACCAGGTCGAGGCGGAGGTTGTTGAGGATCCCCGTGGTCGCCTCGTTGAGGAGCCAGTTCAGCTGGTCCGCCTTCTTCCCGAGGTCTGCCTCTCCGGCATAGCGGTCGGCGTACCGGTTGGCCTCGCGCAGCGCCCGCTCGAGGGCGTTCCGGACCGTGGCGATCGCCTCCTCGCCAGCACGGATCGCGAGATCCTCGTTGGCCTGCCGGATCCGCTCTGCGACGTCCACGGCGATCTCGGTCTGGCGCTCGTTGTCCTTCTGGCTTTCCATCTCGTTTGGTCCCTTTCCGGGCCCGCGGCCCTCTCTTGATGTCACGACAGTACCTCGGCTGGATCAACTAATCAACTACAGAAACATACGCGATCGGTAGATCCGCCTTAAATCATCGTGTCGACTGCCTCCTAGACCGAGCGGATGAGGATACGCCATGAGCGGCCAGAAAGACCAGGAGGCAGCCGCGGTCTGGGTGCCCGTCACCGAGCTTCACCCCTGGGACCGCAACCCCCGCCTGAACGAACCCGCAGTGGCCAAGGTCGCGGACAGCATCAAGCGGTTCGGCTTCGGCGCACCGCTTCTCGCCCGCCCTAACGGCGAGCTCATTGCCGGCCACACCCGGCTCAAGGCCGCTCTCAAGCTCGGACTCGATCGCGTGCCGGTCCGGTACCTCGACCTCGATCCGGCCGACGCCCGGCTGCTGGCCCTGGCCGACAACAAGCTGGCCGAGATCGCCGAGTGGGACGAGACGTTGCTGGCAGACATCCTCAAGGAGGTCGACCCGGGCGACGCGGCCCTGGCCGGGTTCGGGGCCAAGGAAGTCGCCGACCTGCTCGAGCAGCTCGCGCCGCCCGAGGATGCCGGGTTCGACGACAACGTGCCGGAACTGCCAGCCGAGCCCGTCACCAAGCCCGGCGATCTCTGGCTGTTGGGGCCACATCGCCTCCTGTGCGGAGATGCTGCCGACCCCGCCGACGCCGGGCGCCTGGTTGCCGGCGATCAGGTCCGGTTGATGCTGACCAGCCCGCCGTACGGCGTCGGCTTGGCCTACGACACGTACGAAGACTCGATCGCCAATCTGCGCCAGCTGCTGCCTGAGGTGGCTCGCGTCTGGTGGGACCTCGCCGAGCCCGGGTCGTTCTTCGTCGTGAACTTCGGCGACATCGTGGTCGGGCGCGAGGCGGCAGGCGTGGACGAGGTTTGCGAGTACCCGACATCCATTGAGTACTGGCCGGCCTTCCGCGATGCCGGCTGGCTCCTGCATACCCGCCGGATCTGGGCCAAGCCGCACGCCCGGGTGGCCGCACCCTGGACCGCCAGCTCGAATCGGGCGGCAACCGACTTCGAGCATCTGTGGACCTGGTGGAAGCCCGGCAAGGCCCTCAACGAGCGGCGAGAGCCGTCGTATCTGGGCATCTGGGACCGCAGCCGCGGCGAGGGCGTCGAGATCGGAAAAGACGAACACCCGGCAGGCTTTCCGCTGGTCCTGCCTACCTGGATGCTGCGGATCTACTCGAATCCTGGCGACGTCGTCGTGGACATGTTCGGCGGCACCGGCACCACACTGATCGCAGCCGAGCGCGAAAGTCGCCAGGCCAGGCTGATGGAGCTATCGCCGGCCTACTGCGATGTCATTGTCCAGCGCTGGGAGAAGCTCACCGGCAAGAAGGCTGAATTGCCTCGCTCATGATGGGTCTGCGTATCGCGCTACAGGCCCAGCTCGCTATGGGAGCCGACGCGTACGAGCTGTAACACCTCGTCGTTCGGTTTTCGATAGATCAGAACCAAGTCCGGCTTGATGTGGCAGTCCCGATGGTCTTTCCAATTGCCGCCAAGAGCGTGATCGCACCAGCTCTCGGGCAGCGCCTCGTCCTGCATCAGCATCATCAGGGCGGTTTCGAGGTCATTCTCGAGGGTCGTTCGGTGACGCCCCTTCTTCTCGCGCTTGTAGTCCTTCTTGAACTGGCTGGTCCGCTCAATCGTCCGCATTCAAATCGGCCATCAGGGCTCTCACACTTCCGTAGGACGGCAGGTTGCCGCGCCGCGCTTCCTTCATCGCCTCAATGGTCTCGGGATTGGGGACCAAGGGATCGAAAGGTAAGGCCTTTTCGCGAGCGATACGGGTCAAGAGGATGCGAAAAGCGTCCGACACGGTCATCCCCATCGCAGCGAGAACGGCCGATGCCTCTTCTTTGATGGCCTCATCGACCCGAGCACGGACAACTGGTTTCGTGGCCATGGGCAGCCTCCGATCTGGGCCACATTGTAGCTCAGTCGATTGATGGAGGCAATAGCATTGGCAGTCTGAGGAACAAGTGTGAGGGCTTCATGAGTCCGCAAGGGCGCCCGTCGAAGCTCACGCCCGAGGTCCAGGACACGATCTGCAAGTACTTGCGGGCGGGGAACACGTTCCGGACGGCTTGCGAGCTTGCCGGCATCGCCCACGCCACTGGCAAGGAGTGGCGGGCGCGTGGTGAAGACCGCGACCCGGATCGTCCTGGCGACGAAGACTTTGCCGCCTTTGCCACCGCAACGCGGCGGGCCGAGGAGGAGGCGATCGCTCGCTGTGCGGGGATCGTCCAGAAGGCCGCCATCGAGGGCAACCTGCAGGCTGCGACCTGGTTCCTCGAGCGGCGCCGTCCGGACGAGTGGGGACGCGTCGATCGACGCACCATCGCGCTCGAGACCAAGGAATCGCAAGCGGCGTCCGGGCTATCCATCGACCAGATCAAGGGCCGCATCCTCGAGCTAGCCGCCGAGCTCGGGTACGCCGCGCCGCCTGGGATCGGCTCGGGCGACGTGATCGACGTGGAAGCACAGGAGATCGAGCCAGACTAACGCTGGGATCACCGCCGGAGGTCCTTGCCCTGCGGGAAGGTTAAGAAGACGATTTAACCTAAACGTGTCAACGAACTGGCCATCAGAGCGACTGAAACCAGCTAGTTCCGTGGTATCTGACTGCCACGGAGGGCTCAAACGATGGCTAGAACTCGCGTTATCGGCTACACCAGGGTCAGCACGCTCGAACAGGCCAGCGAAGGCTACTCGCTGGCGGCGCAGGAGGCCAAGCTCCGGTCCTACGCCGAACTCTACGACCTCGAGCTGGTCGCCATTGAGACGGACGCCGGACAGAGCGGCAAGAGCCTCGACCGGCCGGGCTTGCAGGCCGCGCTCGACGCCCTACGATCGGGTGCCGCTGATGCAATCCTGGTGGGCAAGCTCGACCGCCTGACCCGGTCGGTGGCCGACATGGCGCAGCTCATCGACGAGTTCTTCGGAGAGAAAGCGCCCAGCAAGGCCACGCTGTTCTCGGTCGCCGACCAGATCGACACCCGGACCGCCGGCGGCCGCCTGGTCCTGAACGTCCTGGTCAGCGTGGCACAGTGGGAGCGTGAGACGATCGCCGAGCGGACCAAATCCGCCCTCGACCACAAGAAGACGATCGGCGAACACGTGGGAGCCAAGCCCTTCGGGTTCGAGATCAACGGCACGCACCTGGTGGCCCTGGAGGCCGAGCAACAGGCCATCAGCCTGATCCTCGACCTACGGGACCGAGGCCAGACGCTGCGCGAGATCGCCGCCGAACTCACGCACCGCGGCATCGTGACCAAGCGCGGCGGTCGCTGGCACATCCAGACTGTCAAGAACATCCTCGCCCGCGCCCGCCAGTAGGGCCTTCCGGGCTTCTTTGTCGCGGAGGGGACGCTTCATTCAGGGCGCTGCGACCTCAAGTTGCGACCTCAAGTTGCCCGCTGCGACCTCAAGTCCGGAGGAACCCATGACCGAGGACGAGCTAGCTCGGCTCAAGCGAGTAACCATCACGCTTCGCGAACGGGAAGTGGTCCTGGATGCCGATCTCGCGCAGCTCTTGGGCATCGAGACAAAACGCCTGAATGAGGCAATTCGGCGCCACGGCGAAGTTTTCGGCCAGGACGCCATGTTCCAGGTGGCAGCCGACGAGATCGAGAACTTGAGGTCGCAATCTGCGACCTCAAGTTCCAGCTGGGGCGGTCGCCGGTCCCTGCCGATGGCCTTCACCTTGCGCGGCCTCCAGCTGCTGGCCGATATCCTCCCCGAGCGTCTCCGTCATCACTGGCTCAAGGGCTTCCTCGAGCGCGCCCAGGAGCCGGCACCCAGGGCCGCCCTGCCTGGCACGCTCGCACAACCCGCGCCGCGGCCGAGAACCCAAGCAAGGGGCCTGGCCGCTC
>JAJXWQ010000035.1 GCA_021781555.1 bacterium | reverse complement strand
CGCTTGAGGTTTTGGTTCTCCCTCGCTGTGCTCGGGCGGTGACTTGAGAGGGGCCGCAGCCCCTCTCAAACTCGCCCTGCTGCGGGCAAGCTGCTGCGCGGCGCGGCTTTCGCGGTGGCGGGGGGGTGAAGATGGACGGGCGCCGGCAGCGGCGAGCTACCAGAGGGCGCTGCGGGCCAGGGTGGTCGCTCGGGATGCCTTCATGCCGAAGTCGATCAGGCGCCGGGCGTCGCCCCACAGGTCGCGGCTGCCAAGCATGGCCACCGTGAGCCCCGTGCCTTCCGCCTCGGCGACGTAGCAGCGGCCGGCGGCGTAGGTGAAGCCCGTCTTGCCCAGGAGCGGGGTGGGATACCGGGCCAGCAGCCGGTTGAGGCTCGTGACATGGTGTGGGCGGTGGTGATTCGGCCACACCAGGTCGACGCTCCGGGTCTGGGCGATGGCCACGAAGACCGGATTTTGAGCGGCCGCCCGCATGATGAGGGCGAGATCGTGGACCGTGGTGAAGTGACCCTTCGCCGGCAGGCCGTTCGGCGTGACGAAGTGCGTGTTGTCGCATCCCAGCGCCCGGGCCTTGGCGTTCATCAGATCGGCGAAGCGCCGGGTCGAACCCGCGACGTGCTCGGCGAGCGCCACCGCCGCGTCGTTGTCCGACGCCAGCAGGATGGCGTAGAGGAGCTCGAGCACCGTGTACGTCTCGCCTGGGCGTACCCCGAGCCGGGTGGGCGGCATGCTTGCCGCGTAGGGACTGATGGTGACGACGTCCTGCAGCGCGGCGTTATCGATGGTCACGAGGGCTGTCAGCACCTTCGTCGTGCTGGCATTGGGCAGCCGCAAGTTGGGATTCTCGGCGAAAAGGATGTTCCCCTGCCCGTCCTCGACGATGGCAGCCCTGGCTGACAGCCGGAGATGCGGCTCCCTGGCCACGGCCGGGGTGGCCGACAGCAGCAGGGCGGCGATCAGCAGCAGCGACAGTCTTCGCAAGGGCAGGGCCTCCAGAATGGCGAGCAAGGCGAGCTTCCGGTCCACTATATACCCCGGCGTGGGTCTGGCGGGATGGCCGCCTGGTTGCATCAAGATTGGCCGGGTTGGACGTTCCGTGGCATGCTACCAGGCTTCCTCGGTGCCGCGGTTCGACGGCTTGACGGCGCCACGTGGCCGGCGCTAAGTTCGCATACCATGCAAGCCGTCGCGCCCGCACCACCGCCGGCCGCCCAGCGCCGCCGCTGGATCGACTGGCGGGGGGTGGTCCCCGTCGTGGTGCTGACGCTGTTCGTGCTCGCGGCGATCTTCGCCCGTCACCTGGCCCCGTACGATCCCCTCGCCCAGCTCAAGGGTGGGCTGGATGCCGATGGCATGCCGCTGCCGCCGGGCCCGGCCCACTGGCTCGGGACCGACGACCTGGGGCGGGACGTCCTTTCGCGGTTGCTCTTCGGCGCCCGGGTATCGCTCGCGGTGGGCTTTTTCGCGACGCTGCTGGCTGGTTTCCTGGGCATCTCCATCGGCCTTGCCGCAGGCTTCTTCGGCGGTTGGGTGGATCTGGTGCTGATGCGGTTCACCGAGATCGTGATGGCCTTCCCGGTCTTGCTGCTCGCGATCGGCCTGGCGGCGGTGCTGCCGCCCAGCCCCGCGATGGTCGTCTTGACGCTGGGCCTGGTCGGCTGGACCACCCTTGCACGGATCGTCCGAGGCCAGGCCATCGCCCTGCGAGAGCGGGAGTTCGTCGAGGCTGCCCGTGCGGTGGGCGCCGGGAAGCTGACGTTGATGCTCCGCCACATCCTGCCCAACCTTGCCGGGCCCGCCGTCACACTCCTCACGCTCAAGATCGGCGACATGCTGTTGCTCGAGGCCGCCCTTTCGTTTCTGGGTATCGGCATCCGGCCTCCGACGCCGAGCTGGGGCAACATGATCCTCGACGGCCGGGACTACTTCCGCTCGGCGCCCTGGTTGATGGCCGCGCCTGGTCTGGCCATCTTCATCGTGGTCGTGGCCTGCAACCTTCTCGGCGAGCGCGCCGCCCGGGGTGGCGCCCCGAGCTGACGGCGCCTCACGGTTCTGCCGGTAGCGGCGCCCGGATGGCGATTGCCACGGTCTTGTCGAAAATGGCCGGAACACTGAGTTCGGCAGCTTCGTCCTGGCATTCGATCGCCCTGGCGTGTTTCAATGGCAACTGACGCACAGGTGATGGACCAGATGCTCTTCAAGGCCTCAACGAGTCGCAGCTTCGTCGTAGGTGCCGCGCCTGCTGTCGTTGCGGCTCATTTCTCGCAGAACACCGACCTGCTCTCCGCACTGGTCCCGGGCGGCCAGGTATCCCCCCTGGGGGAAGGGCGCTACCGAATCAGTTTCGGGCGGTTCTCGATCCCGGGCCTCGTCATCCGCCCCGAACTCGACGTTGCCTTCGTCGATACGGCCGATCGCACGACGATGGAGACCTGCCGCACCCAGGTGGTCGAAGGGCCCCCGGGGCTCGAGCTGGCGGTCGCATTCGATGGGCAGGCCTGCTTCGAGCCTCACGAGGACGGGTGCACGCTGGCCTGCTCCACGCATGCCGTCGTGACCGCCGAGTTTCCCGGCGCGGGCCTCCTTCCCGGCCGCTGGATCGAGGCTGCGGGCAGCGCCCTGCTGTCGGCGGCCATGAGCGCCACCGCGGCACGTTTCCAGCGCATCCTTTCGGAGCACTTCGCCGATTGCGGCCTGGCGCTGGATCCGGCTTTGAATTAGATCTGTTGCAGTTTGAACGGGTCCCTCTGCGCGGTCGCTGCGCTGCGCAACCGGGCCCCGTTTGACTCCTTTGGCCCGATCCTCTCCGGGAGTTTGAACGGGTCCCTCTGCGCGGTCGCTGCGCTGCGCAACCGGGCGCCCGACCGGAACGGTATCCTGGTATCCTGTGGCATGCGTGCCAGACGGAGGCTCGGCGGCTCGGGAGCGCGACCGGCTCTTTATCGCTCGCTCGGAGTCCTGGCGCTGGCGATGCTGGCCGCCTGCGCGCCGGCTCGCATCCGACACGACACCCTGCGCGTGGCGCTGGGCGACGATCCCGGAAAGATCGACCCGGCTACCGGGTACAGCGTTCCGACCTGGAGCATCGACAAGCTGCTCTTTGACAGCCTCGTCGATTATGACGACGCCGGGCGGATCGTCCCGGATCTCGCGGCCACGTGGAGCGTCGAGCCGGATCGTCTAGTTTTTCATCTTCGCCATGGCCTCCGGTTCAGCAATGGCGCCGTGTGCCGGGCCGACGACGTCGTCGCGAGCATGGACCGGCTGTTGCGACCGCAGACACGTTGCCCGGTCCCGCGGTTCTACTCGGCGATCGCCGGGGCCGACGCCGTCATCGCCGGCCGCTCGCGGCACATCGCGGGTCTTACGGCGCCCGATCCCTTCACGGTCGAGATGCGCCTGGTCCGGCCTGATCCTTTTCTTTTGCAGGTCCTGGCCATGCCATTCTGTGCGGTGCTCCCGCACGGCGAACTCGATCCGCAGCATCCGATCGGCACGGGGCCCTTTGCCCTGACACGCTGGATCCACGGCCAGCAGATGATCTTCGACCGCGCCCGGCTAGCCCCCGATCCACATTCTCCTCGGCGCGTCGAGTTCGAACTGGGTCTAAGCGAGCAGGTCGAGGACCTCAAGTTCGAGCGCGGCGAGCTCGATCTCCTCGGCGTTCACAGGCCGATCGATGGCCCGGACTTCGTCCGGCTTCTCCACGACCCCAAATGGAAGTCCCGGTTCGTCGCGGGCCCCGAGATGGCCACCTACTACATCGGCATGAACACCGAGATGCCGCCGTTCAACGACGTCAGGGTCCGCAAGGCGGTTGCGTTCGCGGTGGATCGCGCCCGCCTGGTGCAGTTACTCAACGGCCGCGCCGTCATCGCTTCTGGCTTCCTTCCTCCGGGCTTGCCCGGCATCGACCAGTCCCTCGAGCGAGCCGTGCCACGCCCGGGTCGCGCCGCCGGGAGCCTGGCTTCTGCTGGCCTGGGCGCTCCGGCTGCCAGCCTCGCGCCGGCCGGCCGGCGTGACCCGCTCTACGACGTGGCCGAGGCGCGGGCCTTGCTGGCCCAGGCCGGGCACCCGGACGGCATCACGGCCACCTACTACTGCCCCAACTCGGGCACCGCGACGAAGCTCGCCATGGCCATCCAGCAGGACCTCGCCGGAGCGGGGATCCACCTCATCCTCAAGCCCCTTTCGTTTCCGACCTTTCTCACGGCGGTGGGCCAGCGCCGCAACGTCAAGATCTTCCAGGGCAACTGGGTGGCTGACTACCCGGATCCCAGTAACTTCCTGGTGCCGCTTTTCTCGTCGGCCGACATCCAGGATGTCAACTCGCGGAACACCACCTTCTTTCACGATCCCGCTTACGACGCCCTGCTGGCGCGGGCGGCCGCCGAGCCCTCGGCCGCTCGCCGGGATGTCATCTACCGACAAGCCGAGCGGGAGCTGATGGCGCAGATGCCCGTGGCCCCGCTCTTCCATCCCGAGAACTACGTGCTGGTGCAGCCCTGGGTCTACGGCTTCCGCCTGCATCCGGTCTGGCCGCTCGCTTTCTGGGACATCTGCCTGGGAGCGCCGTGCCGGCCAAACGTGGCCGGAGGCCAGCGGTGAACCTGCTGCGGCGCGTCCCTCTGGCCATCGGAGTCTGGCTCGGGGTGGCGGCGATCGTCTTCGGGCTCATGTACGTCGTGCCGGCCGATCCGGCGCGGATCCTCGCCGGAGCCCAGGCCGATCCCAGCACGGTAGCAGCGATCCACGCCCAGCTCGGGCTCGATCGGCCGCTGATCATCCGCTTTGCGGCCTACCTGGGTGGCCTCTTGCACGGCGACTGGGGGCAAAGCTACCTGACCGGCGAGCCCGTGCTGGGGACCGTCCTGTCCCACTTTCCCGCCACGCTCGAGCTCGCGCTCGGAGCTCTCATCGTGTACCTGCTCTTCGGCTGCGGGCTCGGGATCCTGGCGGGCAGCCGGCCGGGTAGCTGGGCGGATCGCCTGGCCTCCGTCTTCGTCCTCGCGGGCAAGAGCGTCCCTGGCTTCTGGCTCGGCCTGGTGCTCCTGTTCCTGTTCGCGTCGCAGCTTGCGATCTTTCCGCTGGGCGGCGCGGGGGAGGGCGGCTTCCTCGACACCGCCTACCACCTGGCGCTTCCTGCCCTCACCCTGGGACTCTCGGGGGCGGCCTACTACATGCGACTGCTGCGCCAGGGCCTGGCCGCAGAGCTCGGTAGCGACTACGTCCGCACCGCGCGGGCCAAAGGGATCGGCGAGGGGACGGTGCTCTGGAAGCACGCCCTGCGCAATGCCATCCTGCCTGTATTCACGCTCCTGGGCGTCGACTTCGCGCAGTTGCTCGGGGGTGCGGTCCTGACCGAGGCCGTGTTCGACTGGCCCGGCATCGGCCAGCTGGCACTGCAATCGATCGCCACGCTCGACGTGCCGATGATCATGGGCACGGTTCTCTTCGCGGCAACTGCGATCGTGGCGATCAATCTCGCCGTCGACCTGGTCTATCCGCTCATCGATCCACGCCTCCGGGATCGCGGCGCCCTGTAGGAGACTATCCGCGAGGAGAGCCTCGGGCCTTGGGAGTCAGACGGGGGCCGGTTGCGCAGCGTAGCGCCCGCGCAGAGGGACCCGTTCACACAGCAAGAGCCTCGGGCCTTGACCTGATCTCCAGATGATTCGCCTCGGGCCCGTTTGTCTGTCAGGCCCTTGGCCGCCAGCCATACGTATGATAGACTGCCCGTTGGGTCTTGGCGGGCGAGTTTCGGGTTGGGGAACCTGTGTGCTTGCCGGTGGTCGTTCGTCCGAATCCTTTGACACGGTTGCGGAGGCTGATCTGGTGATGGAAAAGGCGTTCAAGGGCGCCCCCCCGCAAGAAAAAGAGAAGCTCGTCAACGTCTACCTGCCGCTGGTCAAGAAAATCGCCCGCGGCCTCGCCCGGCGCAGCACCGATCCGGTCGAGGATCTGATCCAGGTCGGCTCCATCGGCCTCCTCGAGGCGATCGAGCGCTACGAGACCGGCCACAACACCGAATTCAAGACCTACGCCGTCCACTTCATCACGGGCCATATCCGCCACTACCTGCGCGACCGGCAGAACCTCCTGCGGGGTCCCCGCGTGCTCCAGGAGCTGTCGTATCGCCTGAGCCAGGTCACGGCCAAGCTCACCCAGGAATTTGGCCGCGAGCCCTCCAATCAGGAGCTTGCCAAGGCGCTGGACGTCACGCCCGAGCAGGTGGATGAGGTCAAGCTCTACGATCGCCGCGTCACGGTGCTCTGGCTCGACCAAGAGGGCTCCGAGGGCGAGGACGACGAGCAACGCTCCCTCCTCGAGAGCCTCTCGGATCCCCGGTTCTCGGGCGACGCTCGCGAGGAGCTCGACGAGCGCTTGGTCCTGGCCGAGGCGATGAACCGTCTGCCCTCCTCCCAGCGCGAGCTCCTCGAACTGCGATACTTCCAGGACCTCACGCAGGCCGAGCTTTCGCGGCGTCTTGGCATTTCCCAGATGGAGGTCTGTCGGCGCCTCAAGAAGGCCGAGAAGCAGCTTCGCGCCGTGCTGACGCCCCCGGGCGGGCGCGGCGGCCATCCGATGCCGTAGGCGAGCCCCCGCTGCCGGCTCGAGCGCGGCTCGTTCTCGGTTTGAACGAGTCCGGGGTGCCAGCGTCCTCCAGATCTCCATGATCTGGCGGCAACAGCAGGGTCTGCCACGGAAATTCCGCGGGCGCTCGTCGTCCTTGGACATGGTGGCCGCGATGAACTCGCCTTGTCCGGGCCATCCGAGAGTCTGGATGTCGATCCAGTCTTCCTCTTCGAATATCAGATCGACCCCGCGAATCTCGCCTTCGTACCTGCACCCGCTGTTGCCCTGCCCACGGGCGGTGTGGGATACGACGCGTGGCGGCTCGCGAAAGCCGAACGGTGCCTCCTGGAAGGGATCGGGCCCGAAGAGTCCAAAGGGGCCAGGTTGCGCAGCACAGCGCTCGCGCAGAGGGGCCCGTTCGGGCGACGAAGTGCGCCTACCTCCATGATCGATATCTCGATCCAGTTTTCATCTTGATATCCATCCACAGGTCGCTGCTCCCCCGGCCTGAACGTGGCGTAAACGTTCGATGGTGCTCGAGACCCGTACCGGGGATCCGCCAATCATCCGCGGTTCGTGCAAGATTTTTAAGAAAATCGCTTGCAATTCCCAGATCCCCTGACTATAATCCGACAATCAACCTAGGAAGCTGGCCGCTGACGCGGCTTTCACCGATTTTGATCGGTGTTCGCCGCACCGCATCGCCACTTGTCGGCAGAAGGGAAACGTGGGATGAACAAAGAGGAACTCATCAAGCAGATCAGTACCAAGGCCAAGGTCAGCCAGAAGGAAGCCGGCGAGTGCCTGAACGCTACAATCGACGCGATCAGCAACGCCCTCGCCAAGGGTGACAAGATCACGCTCGTGGGCTTCGGCACCTTCCAGGTCCGTCAGCGTGCCGCCCGCGAGGGCCGCAATCCCCGCACCGGTTCGGTCCTCAAGATCCCGGCCAAGAAGAGCCCGGTCTGGACCGCCGGCAAGACCCTCAAGGAGCGCGTCGAGGGCAAGGGCAAGAAGGTAGCAACCGCTAGCGCCGGTGGCTCCAAGAAGAAGTAGCTCTTCCTTCCACTCCAAATCGGCTCGTTTCCTAGGTTTCGTGGTGGGCTCGCAAGAGCCCACCCTCGTTTTTTCGGGGGATCTCTCGCGCCCCTCAGCCCTCTTGTGGAATCCGCGCGCTCGCGGCGATCGCGTTTCCCTTCCGGCCCCCGGTCTTTTCCACGAACGGGGGCTTGTGTGTGCTCGATCTCGCGCTGCGCGAGCGGACCGCAACGGCTCCCAGTACGATCGCGGTCAGGGCGAGCAGCAGCGCGGTGATGCCAGCAATGCGGCCAGTCCGGCGCCGGCTTGCGGAACGGCGCCGGCGTCGTCGACGTGAAGGCCGCTCGGGAGGGATTCCGGGCGGCAGCGTGAGGAGGGCCGTCGGCGGCCCGAGCGTCCGCGTCGGAGCTCGTCTTGCGAGATCGATGCCCAGCTCCTCGGCGACCAGGCGATCGCGGCGTCGGATCTGCTCCTCGAGTGCGTCCACCAGCATCTCGGGGGAAATCGCTCCCCGGGCAACCAGGATCTGGCCCAAGGGCTGATGGGTCTCGACCTGCGCCATCAGGGCCTCGCCGAGGGCCTCCGGGGTGATCGCACGTTGGCCGAGCAGCACCGCGCCGAGGCGTGTGCTTCCCTCATCGATCCGAGCCAGCTTCCGCTGCCGCCACGCCAGGGCGAGGTCGATCTCGGTCTCCGGCACTTCCCGACGTGCCCGCAGCAATGCGGCCAAATCGCTGCCGCCCGACTGAGCCAGATCCGCCTTGATCGCCTGGAGCTGCGTCCAGGTGATGACATCATGGACGGCCAGCCACTCCCCCAGGTCGTCGGCGGCGGGAAGCTCCCGGGGGGGCGCTGGCTGCTGCCTGAGTGCGGATTCGAGCAGCTTCGGGCCGATGAATCCGGCCTCCACGAGAAGCTCCCCGAGCGGTCGCTGGACCTGCGCTTGCAGGAACAGTGCGTGACGAAGCTGCTGGCGATCCAGCGTGCCTCGGGCGACCAGGCGTGCGCCGATGCGATCTTCGAAGGCCCGCGCCGTCCGCGCCGTCAGCCGCCCTTGCCCGATGACCGCATCGAGCAACTCCTCGAGCGAAACGTAGCCGAACCGCACGGCGGCGGCAATCAGAGACTCTGACGGGGCCTTGAACTGGCGCGCCTTCTCGAGATCCTCGGGAACCAGGCGCCCGAGAGCCATGAGCACCGATTCGATCGACGGATCGACGGAACGGTGGGAAACGTCGATCTCCTCTCGCTCCGACAGGTGGGCTACCATCTGAATCCAGGTGAAGTACCTCCCCCCGGATGGATCGCCGAGCGGCCGGACGCGGAACAGCCCTTCGGGTCCGGCTTCGGCCGAGATCGGCTTGAGCTGGTTCTGCATCACGATGGGCATGCGATCGCGTGAGGGCAACACCAGGCGCGGATCCATCGGATAGGCCTTGACCCCGAGTCCCTGGAGCGAGAACTGGCCCTTGGCCACGACGAAGACATCCTGCCACCGCCGGAACATCACCGAGACGCCATGATGAGCAGCGTAGTCGAAGATGTCGTGCAGGTAGACCTGCCGGCCGATCAGGGGCTGCGTCCGTGCATTCCAGCCGCAGATGCACCACGGACGCCCTGACCGCGAGGTCGGAATCAGCGCTCCGCAACCCCCGCACGGAACGCGCAGGGCCTCGTCGATGACGGCCTTGCTCTGATCCTGGATGCGAGCCAGGGCCCGCTGCGCGGCCTCGATGTCCTCCTCGGCCGGATTGAGGGCGATGACCAGGTGGAACGCAGCCAGGGCCTTGGCGCTGTCGCCAGCCCCGGAATAGGCCCGGCCGAGCGCCATCCAGACCTTGGGATCTTGGGAGGCGACCTTGGTGACAGCTTCGAGGATGGCGACGGCCTGGTCGTACCGGCCATCGTTCAGGGCCTGGAGGCCAACGTAGAGCGAGGACTTCATGCTTCAGGGGTACTGTACCCCCAATGGCCCGGCAGCGTGTTCCCGATCGCTGCCCCCTCCGACTCTCTTGACACGGGTCTGAAAGTGGGTGATAATGCCGCATGGCAGAACCTGCCGCCTCGGGGATGTAACGGTTTCGACCGGGAGTGAGGTGGTGGGGGGTGCGAGCCGGGAGAGTCACCCGACCCCGTTAAATCAGGTGGCAAACAAAAAACGCCAAGAAGAACAACATGGTTCTTGCGGCGGCTCCTGTTCGCGTTAAGGGTCAAGCAGCCGTTCTGGCTGCCTAACTCTCTTTCGAGATAGGAGTCCAAGCCTTCTGCAGCGCGCCAGCCGCGGCAGGTAGGCAACCAAAGCTGGATGCTCCTGGCCGATCGTTGGCCAAGCCAGGCTAAGACCGACCAACTGGCGACACCAAGCCCGAGCCCAGGGGGGCCGTGCCGCGAGACATTACCCGAGGCTACGCTCGTAGAGGCCTCCATGGCCCCCTTCTGGCACGCGAGTTCGACTCTCGCCATCTCCACCTCGAGACGGACCGGTTCACCCGGTCCGTCTTTTTGCGGGACGATCAGCTCTGCAGGCGCAAGGCGAGCTGCTTGAGCGCCGAGCCCTCGGTCTCCTCGAGGATCCGCACGAGCTCGGCTCGCATCAGGGCGTCGGCCGCACCTTTGACGATGCCGAGCGGCATCAACTGGAGAAAGCCCGGCAGCGGCACGTGGACCTTGATGTCGACCCGGTGATCGACCCGCGTTCCTTCGCCATCGGGTACCAGGTGGGTCTCGCTGGTGTACTCGGACAGCAGCACGTTCTCTCCGATCCACGGATCGGCCGGGTCGAAGGGCAGGCTGGCGGCCCGGATGACCGAGCCCGCGACGTCCATCCGCACGTCGAAGGCCAGCCAGACGTAGTAGTTCAGGGCCCCGATGCGCCGCATGAGGATGCGCTGGATATCGTCGTCGAAGCTGCGGACCTCCTCCACGCTCTGGACGTGCTCCAGCAGCCTCGGGAGGTCCATGAAGAGGTCCTTGAGCTGGTCTGCCGGGGCGGGGAAATAGCCCTGCCGCGCCATGCCGCCGACGATCGTGAGCATACCCCATCATAGCCGAGGCTCGGGAAACCCGCGGGTTTAGCGGATACGACCGCCGAAGGCGTCGGGAAGCGGGGTGCCGAACCTGGAAACGGAGGCCTCCCGCGTCTGTCGGGCCGAGCTTTCGCTCCAGGGAGGCGATTTCGGGCGGATGCTATGATGGCACCCGATATGGAGCTCGAAACCCGGCCCCGCCGTACGCCGCCGCTCGATCCCGGGTTCGTTCCCGCGTCGCTCTGGAATCGTGCTTACCGAGAGGCGGTCCGAGCGCACGGCGGGGGGCAGAAGCTCGCTTTGGCTCTGACGCGGGCCCATGGCCGCGTTTCGGTGATCCACACCGAGATCTTCCCTCACACGCCCGAGTTCGCGGCCCGCAACGAGATCTACGCGGAGCGGTTGCTCAAGTTTCTCTTGTGGCAGCGTGGCGGCCACCGGGTGATCGTGGCCGGAGACCCCGCCATCGCCCGGCACCTGGAGCGGGTTTATTCCCCCGCGGGTGAGCGCGCCTTCGATTTCGAGTTTCTGGGACGGCGAGTCTACGGCGCGGCGATGTCGTTCGGTTGCGTTCCTTACGACGAGGCGCCCGAGCCCGCGGAGACGTCGAGTCCGCTGGGCCGCCATCTCGGCGGCTGTCGCATCGGGTTCGACCTGGGCGGGAGCGATCGGAAGTGCTCGGCCCTCATCGACGGCGTCGTCGTGCACACGGAAGAGGTCGTCTGGGATCCCTACTTCCAGGAAGATCCGGACTATCACCTCGAGGGCATCCACGACACCTTGAAGCGAGCCGCCGAAAAGCTGCCGCGCGTGGATGCCATCGGCGGGAGTGCCGCTGGTGTCTACGTCAACAACGAGGTCCGGGTGGCGTCGCTGTTCCGCGGGGTCGGTCCGGACCTCTTCGAGCAACGCGTCCGCGGCATGTTCTTCGAGATCCAGAAGGCCTGGGGCGACGTGCCCTTCGTGGTGGTCAACGACGGGGAGGTCACGGCTCTGGCGGCCTCGATGTCGCTCGACGCCCACGCCGTGCTGGGTATCTCGATGGGCACGAGCCAGGCGGGGGGGTATGTCACGCCGGAGGGCCAGCTCACCGACTGGCTCAACGAGCTCGCCTTCGCGCCGGTCGACTACCGCCCGGGCGCCCCCGTGGACGAGTGGTCGGGCGACACGGGCGTGGGCGCGCAGTATTTTTCCCAGCAGGCCATCGTCCGCTTGCTACCGATTGCCGGCATCGAGGTGCCGGCCGGCATGCCGCCGGCCGAGCAACTCGCCTACGCCCAGGCCATCCTGGCTGCTGGCGACCCGCGGGCACGGCAGGTCTTCGAGACCATCGGCATCTACCTCGGCTATGCCATCGCTCATTACGCGGATTTCTACACCCTCCGTCACGTCCTGGTCCTGGGCCGGGTCACCAGCGGCGAGGCCGGCGAGATCATCCTGGAATCGGCGCGGTCGGTTCTGGATTTGGATTTTCCCGAGCTGGCGGCCGAGATCTCCCTCCGCCTCCCCGAGGAGCAGGACCGGCGGCACGGTCAGGCGATCGCCGCCGCGAGCCTCCCGGCACTGTAGGCCGCCTGGCCAGCGCACCGGAAGGTGGTCCGGCCGGTGCCATCATGGCCGATCGAAACGGCACAGCGGACAGCGCGGGCCCGGGCCGTCGTGCGGAACTCCGCAGGCGGTGCAAGGCCGGCAGCCGGCCTGTCGGCGGCCGAGCTGGAGGCGCTTGACGGCCCTTTGCACCGCGGCGAAGCGTTCGGCGAGCTCCGGCTTGGCGATGTAGGCGGCGGCCTCGCGGGCGATCGCCGCCTCCTCGCTCGCTGCCAGGGGGGCGCTCCGGGGTCCGCGCCACTCGCCGAGCGGCGGCGGCGCCAGCTCGGGGGGGACCGGGGCGTCCGGCAGCGGGCCGTGGGTCGCAAGGCGCAGCTCGCGCACCAGCTCCGGGCCGACCAGGCGCTCGTAGCGGGCCAGCAGCTCGGGCGCCAGGAAGGACAGCTGGTGGCCCCAGGTGGACTGGTCGGCGACGACGAACAGTGTGCCCTGGCGAAAGCGCACCGGGTTGAGGTGTGCCGAGATCATCGGGCCGGCCACCTGCGGCCAGAGGCGCATGATCTCGAGCGCGGGTCCCATTCGCCACGAACTTGCGGTGTGCCGAACCAGCGAACCGATGGCCGTCGGCCGATGGCGCCGCATCGTCACGGCCGCGCGCTTCCTGCGATCGTCAACACCAGCTAGGGCCCCCAGTTCGATACCGGCGGAACCGTGGGCCCGGGGCTCGGCCCGTAAAGCCACCGGTAGACCGCATAGGCGCGCAGTCCGCGCTCGACGTAGGAGCGGGTCTCGGGGTAGGCCTCGGCAAGGCTGTGCCAGCGGGCCACGTTCCCCTCGCCGCCGTTGTACGCCGCCAGGGCCCGGACCGTGTCGCCTTTGAAATGGCGCTCGAGGTAGGCCAGGTAACGCACGCCGAGGTGGATGTTGGTGCGCGGGTCGTACAGCGCCCCGTTCGGGGCGTCCAGGGGCACACTGTTCCCCAGCGGATCCTTCAGGCGATGGGCGATCCAGCTCGCCGTATGGGGCATGAGCTGCATCAGGCCGATGGCTCCGACCCGGGACCGGGCTCGCGGGGAGAAACCGCTCTCCTCGCGCATGACAGCGACCACCAAGAGGGGATCCACGTTGGCCGCAGCCGCCTCGCGCTCGATATCGGCGCGGAAGGGATACGGGAACAGCAAGCGCCCGCCCATGCGGAGCAACGGGTCACGGAAGGCCCAGCCGAGCCCGCAGACGACGACCAGCGCCGCGATCCCGCGGGCAAACCGCGGGCCGGCGGAACTTTTCTTCCGGGGCCTGGCCACATCCCAATTGTAGGGCGGATCGAGCCCATGCTCCGTGTCGGTCATCAGCCAAAGCGCCGGGTTTCGCCGCTGCATCGGACGCTACGCGAGGCCGGCGTCCCGGAGGGCGGCGGCGACAATCAGCTCCAGGTCCGCAAGGGATCCGCCGTTGTCGATCACGCGATCGGCGCGGGCGATCTTGTCTGCGATCGGCCACTGCGCCGACAGCCGCGCCCTGGCCGCGTCGAGCTCCAGACCGTCGCGCTGGCGCAGCCGTGAAAGCTGCCCCTCCGGGCTGCACCCCACCACCCAGACCTCGTCGAACTCCCCCTGAAGTCCGACCTCGTAGAGCAAGGGCACGACCTCGACGACCCAGCGGGGCCGATCGGCCTCCGGCAGTTCCGCCAGGGTCCGGATCCGCAGGCGTGCCAGCGCCCGCACGGCCGGATGGACGATCGCCTCGAGCTGCTTGCGCCGGGCCGGATCGGCGAAGACGATGGCCGCCAGGGCCTGGCGATCGAGCGTCCCGTCCGGCTTCACCACGGCCGGTCCAAATTTCTCGCGGATCGCCACGAGCGCCGGCCGATCGGGCTCGACGACCTCGCGAGCCAGGACGTCGGCGTCGAGGATCGTCGCACCTCGCCGTGCGAGGAGTTCCGCGACCTTCGACTTGCCGGAGGCGATCCCACCGGTGAGGCCGATGTGCCGGAACGGCAGGGGTAGCTCCGTCATCGGGCGCCAGGCCATCCTTTCGCTGGAACCGTTTTCATGAGCGGGGGCGGGCGCGCAGAGGGACCCGTTCAAGCTGCACAAGCTATACTGCCCGATCGCCACTACCTGGTGCCCGCGTAAGGACCCGCAATCGCCACCGTCGCCACCGTGGGCCGGAGCAGGCGCCTGGCGGCGTCTACCACCTCGTCGGGAGTCACGGCTTCCAGATCCAGGACGAAGGTCGAAAAAGCATTGCCAGGCGCGAAGGCATCGTCCGGACGCGCAGGCGGGTAGTAGAACAGGGCCTGCGCCAGCTCCCGAGCGATTCCGGTGGTATCGGACAGGGCGACGGCATTCTGGCCGATCAGGCGGCCCTTGGCATCGGCAACCTCCGCGTCCGTGGGTCCGTAGGTCTGGAAATTGCGGATCACCTGACGCAGCGCCGCGAGGGCCGGCCCGACGTTGGCGCGATCGACCTCGGCTCCGGCCGTCCAGACGCCTTCCAGGCGCCCGACGTCGAACGAACTCGCCGCACTTCTGGCCAGCCCCAGCACGTCGTGGAGGGTGATGGAAAGTCGGTTTGGTTGTGTCGAGCCGCCCAGGATGGCATTCATCACGTCAGCGGCAAAGTAGCCAGGGGCGTTGCGGCGCAGGGGCACGACCTCGCCCAGCCGCAGGGCGACCTTGGCACCATCCATCAGGGTGTCGACCAGGGGCGCGGTCTCCCGCAGCGGGGCGATACGCCAACCAGGGAGGCGCGAAGCGTCGACGCTCTCGCAGCGGTTCCAGGAAGTCACCGGGCCCGTCAGCGCAGATGCGACCTGCTGCGGGTCGATGTCGCCCACCACCGCCAGGACCGTATCGTTGGGCCCGAAGAAGCTCCGGTGGAAGCTGGCCAGGTCGGCCGTGGTGATGGCCGAGAGGTCGGCGATCGCCTCCTGGGGATCGGCCGGCGACAGCGGGTGGCCTGTGGGGTACAGGGCCGCCATCAAGAGCCGGTCCGCGGCCGCGTCAGGATCGTCTTCACTGGCCTGGATCCGGGCGATCGCGGCGGCCTTGGCAGCGCTGACCGCATCCGCGGAAAAGGTCGGCCGGACGAGCTCTCGGGCCAGCGTCGCCAGCAGTTCGGGGGCATCCGTGGCCAGGGCCCGGCCAGAGAACGTGGTCTTTTCCGCGCTCGCGCCGAAGGTGAGTGTCGCACCGGGGAACTTTCGGGCCAGGGCCTGGTGCGCGTCCGCTTCGAGGAGCCTGGCGAGGAGTTCCGCCGTCCCCCGATGACCGGTAGGCTCGACCTTGTCGAGGAGGGAGCCGGCTCGTACGAAGCCGCTCACGGCAACGGTCCGGTCCAGGGGATCGGGGAGGACGACCACGGTCAGGCCGCCGGGGAGGGAGAGCGTCTGCACGCCCCGGGGCTGTTGCGGCAGGCTCGGGGCGAGTTCGAAGGGCTGCTCGGGCAGGCGCGCCACGGACGCCGATGCGTCCGGGTCTGCGGACCGAAAATCCGGGCTGCTTGCGTCGGCTGGCGAGACGCGAACGGCCGGTCCGCTCGTCACGAACCAGCCTGCCGTGCGGTTGTCCGCCGAGAATGTGTTCGCAGAGACTTGGCGGATCTCCCTGGCCGAGACCTGCGGGAGCGCATCGAGCACGCGGTAGCCGTCCTGCCACGTGGCCAGCATCGACCAGCGATCCAGGAACGAGGCGATCCCGGCGGTACCCGCGTGGTCGAAGACCGCGCTCGCCTCGGCCTGGGCCTTGGCCCGATCGAGCTCAGGGGCGGGCACGGCGTGGTTCGACAGGCTGGCGAGCTCAGCTTCCAGGGCGGCTTCGGCGCGCTGCGGATCCACGCCGGGGCGCAGTTGGGCGCCCAACCGGAAGAGCCCGGGGTCCCGGGTGCGATCGTCCGTGGCCCAGACCCAGCTGGCCAGTCCGGTGCTGACGAGGCCCTGTTGCAGGCGGCCGGTGGCGAAGCCATCGGGGTCCGCTCCGCGAATCCCGGCCCCGCCCGCCAGGAGCTGCGCGATCACGGCCAGGGCGGGCGTCTGGTCCGACGTGGCGGCAGGGATGTGAAAGGCAAGCTCGACCGCATCTGCCGGACCGGGTCGATGGATCACCACGCGCCGCTCGCCGGTCTGCGGCTCCTCGACGGAGCGCACCACGGGCACCGGGCCTGGCTTGAGGGGATCGAAGTCCTGGTGGATGAGGGCCAGGGCCGAGGTCATGTCGAAGTCGCCGACGAGTGCCGCCACGGCGTTGTCGGGCCGGTAATAGGTGTCGTAGAGGCGGTGGAGGGTGCGCAGGGATATCCGGTCGAGATCGCTGGCGAAGCCCGCCGCGGGGAAGTGGTAGGGGTGGCTGACGAAGGCGGCCTCCTGGACCGCGTCATCGAGGGAAAGCGCCGGATCCGCCTGCCGATTGGCGAGCCGAGCTCGGACGTCGGCCAGGGCGCTCCGGCGGGCCTGCTCGTCGAACTGCACGTGGCGCATGCGAGCGGCCTCGATCTGCAAGCCGAGGTCGAGACGATCGGCCGAGTAGGTCTCCGTGTAGCCGGTGTAGTCCTCGCCAGAGGTCGCCTGGACCCTGGCTCCGTTGCGATCCAGAAGGGCCGCGATCTGACCGGGTGCAAAGCGATCTGTCGCCCCGAACGTCATCTGCTGGAGCACCCGCGCGGCCCCCGCGTCCGCGGGCCCCTCGTCGCGCGCTCCCATCCGGTAAGCGACGGTCCACGTCACGACCGGGGCGGCGTGGTCCGGGCACAGGAGGACAGTAAGTCCGTTGTGGAGCTTGATCTCCCGCACGGCGGGCATTTGCCCCCCCGGGGTGGTCTGGGCGAGGGCGCCGGGCGCCAGCCACAAACTCGTCGCCAGCTGGACCGTTGCGACGATCGCACTCCACAGGGTTGCCTTGCTCGTTGCCATCGCCCTCGCTCCGCTCAACTCACATCACGCCCCACGCAATGAGCGCCCCGGGACTGCCGTCGCTCGATTGTGGCAGGCGCCCGCCCCCTTGGGCAAGGGTCCCGCGGTACACTGGCTCCATGAAAGGTCGCAAAACCGGAACCCTGGCCCACAACATGGCCGTGTTCTCGGCGTTCGTGGAGGCCGCCGGCAAGACCCTGATCACGGGTATGGCCCTGACGCCTGCCGAGCGGCAGATGGCAACGCTGGCCGAGGGCCGCATGCGCATCTGGGCCCACAACGTGCGCCTCTTCTTCGAGGGCGACGTCGTCCTGGGACTCGACGATCTGGTGGCCGAGATCCAGATGAACGATCCGGAGCTGCCGCTCATCCCCGAGCGCACGGATCAGTACGTCTTCCACATCCTCAAGGGCACCGTGCGGCTGGAGGCCTCGGCGATCGAGGCTCTCCTGTCCCGCTACCTGTTCGCGGCCGCACCGCTGGCCCTGGGCGATCCCAAGGTGGCCCTGGACGACCGTGGAATGCGCCTGGAGGGCGAGCTCCCGTGGGGGCCGCTGCGGGTTCCGATCGTGCTGGCTGGCCCGGTGACGCTGAACGACGAGGGCCGGATCCAGCTCTCGGTGGCACGGGTCGAGGCGGGAGGGATGGGCATCGGCCCCCTGCTGTCCCTGTTGCGGACGGATCTCGAACGGGTGCTCCGGGTTCCGCCGGATGCGCCGATGTCCGCTCGTGGAAACGCACTGGCGATCGACCCCGAGCAGATCTTCCCCGCTCCCCGGGCCAGGGGTCGGCCTGCGGCCGTCGACGTTTCGAGCGGTGCCCTGCTCCTGTCCTATGACTGGCCGGAGCCGATCGCCGGGCCGCCGTTGGTCGAAAAGGACGCGCCGGCGTTTCTGTTTTGCATCGGGCATACCCTGCTCGTGGGCAAGATGTTTCTCCGCGATGCCGTCTTCCAGGTCGTGCCGCGCTCGGCGGACGCGCAGGTCCTGGACTTTTCACTCCAGGGCTACCGCAAGCAACTGGCGGCCGGCGAGAGCACCCTCAAGCAGCACGGCGAGCTCGTCGTACGGCTCCCCAACCTGGACGAGATCGCGCCGTCGGAAGCGGCACGACGGCCGAAAATGGACCGGACCGAGTCTGCCCTTTAGGCCTTTTTCAGTTTGAACGGGGCCCTCTGCGCGGTCGCTTCGCTGCGCAACCGGGCCCCGTTTGACTCATCGGGCTCGATCCATTCAAACCGGGAGCACTCTAGCGATCTTGGTACAAGCTTAAACACCGCTTAAAGCCCTGGGACGCAAAGTCGGGCGCCGCGGAGACGACAAGGTCTCAAGGCGCCATGGTGCCGGCGCAGAGGAGGTCCAGATGCCGCGATATAACGCAGCCGCGATGGCTTTGCTGCTTGTGTCCGGCTGCGGCGCGGCGCCCTCGATCCTGCTGCCCCGCCCCCTCGGCTCCCAGCTCGCCCCGGCGGCTGCTCAGGCCACGCAGTCGAGCGCAGGTACATCCTCCGGGAATGCCGATTCCGGTCAGCAGGCTCAGCCCACCGCCCCCGAGCCGGTTCCTGCGGTTTCCGTGCCGAGCTTCTCGGGCCTTCTGGGCAACGCGGCGATCGATGCCCCGCTGGTCAATCAACCCGCACCCAAGCTCGGCTCATGTTCGGCCGGTGGCAACGACGGGTCGGCCCCCAGCGGAGCCCAGGCCGACGAGTCATGCTTTGCCACCCCGACGCTCTCGAGCGTGCCCAACCAGATCATCGTGGCGGTCAAGCCGGGCCAGCAGCTCAGGCAGATCCAGTCGCTCTCGGGGTTCCGCACCGTCTCCTCGGTCAACGTGGGGGTCACGTACCAGGTCGTGCAGATCCCGTCCGGGATGACGGTCCAGCAGGCCGAGGCCATCTACGCCGAGAATCCGGCGGTCGCCTCGGTCCAGGAGAATCACGTCTACTCGGTTTCGGACTACAGCGTGCAGTCCAGCGATCCCAACGATCCCGGCGAGTCCTCGCAGTGGGGAATGCAGCAGGTCGACGCCCCGGATGCCTGGGCACACAATATCGACGCCTCCAACATCACGGTCGCGGTCCTCGACACCGGCATCGACTACACCCATCCCAAGCTCGCGGGGCGCGTCGAGCTTGGCTGGAATTTCGCCGATGGCAACAAGGACGTCTCGGATCACTTCGGCCACGGCACCCACGTGGCAGGCATCATCGGCGCCCAGGGCAGCGACGGCGGCCTCGAGGGTGTCTGTGATACCTGCAAGCTGATGGCCATCAAGGTGCTCGGTGACAACGGCGAGGGCACGACCGACGCCGTCATCCAGGGCATCCAGTACGCCGTGCAGTACGGGGCCAACATCATCAACATGAGCCTCGGTTCGTCCGACACCGCGATCGATCCCGCCCTCGGCCAGGCGATCGCCTACGCTCGCCAGCACAATGTCCTGGTCATCTGCGCCGCCGGCAACGATGGCGGTGCCGTCACCTCCCCGGCCAACGATCCCAATGCCATCGCGGTCAGCAGCACCAGCAAGTTCCTCTGGTGGGAGTACCTGTCGTGGTTCTCCAACCGCGGCTCCAAGATCGAGGTCGGCGCACCCGGCGGCGGCATCTGGTCGACCGTTCCGGAGACCCCCAACGAGACGGGTGCCATCGGCTACGCCAAGCTCTCGGGCACCAGCATGGCGGCTCCGATGGTCGCGGGTGAGGCCGCGCTGATCGAGGCCGCGCATCCCGAATTCGACGCCGACGCTGTCCAGCAGCGCATCGACCAGGCGGTCGACGTCTGGGACGGCGGCCGTAACGACAAGGTTGGCTTCGGCCGGATCCGGCTCGATCTCGCCGTGCAGTAGTTCCCCCGGCGGGTCGCCGGCAGGCTATACTTTGGCCCATGGCGGCCCAGCTCGACAACCCGTATCACGGCGTCCCCATCCTCCTTTCGCACCGCGTCGGAACGCACCTCGAGACGGCGGATCGCGAGGTCGTCTTGACCTTCGACGACGGCCCGCACCCCGACGCATCGGGGCCGATCCTGGACATCCTGGCACGGTACGACGCGCGGGCCACCTTCTTCCTCATCGGTCACAACGTCCGCCGCAACCCGGATCTCGTGCGCAGGATGCAGGCCGAGGGCCACGCGCTGGGCAACCACACCGACACGCATCCCAAGCTGCCAGAAATCGACACCCCCAGCCTTCGGGCAGAGCTCGAGGCCTGCCAGGAAGCCATCCAGGCCGTCTCGGGGGCGGCTCCCACGCTCTTTCGCCCGTCTTACGGTCGCTATGACGATCGCGTGCTGGCCGAGTGCCATCGCCTCGGTCTGCGGGTGGTGCAGTGGTCCGCCATGGTCTGGGATTGGCTTGGCCCCTCGGTTGAGGATGCCGTGGCCGCTTTCTCGGCCCAGCTCGTGCCGGGCGCCATCGTGCTGCTGCACGACGGTTCCAACACCCGGCGGGATTCGCGGGCTGCAACGATCGCGCTGCTGGGACCCCTGCTCGAGAAGGCCCGGGATCAGGGGTTTCACGTTGTTTCCCTGGCCGATCGCCTGGAGCGGTTGCGTTAGCTCCAGAGCAGCATCGATCCTCCCGAAAACTGTTCGCCGAACCCTCCGTCGTGTGGTAGATTCGGACGGTGCAGGAGGAAGCCCAGATCGGCGTCCTGAGCCGTCTTCCGGGCAAGCACTGACACAGAGGAGGTCGACCCATGGCCCGACACCACGCCAGCGCCATCGCCGGGATCTTCGCGGCTCTTTTTGTTACCCCTGGCTGCTCGCCGGTCAACAACGTCGGCAACTCCGCACAGGGTCAGCAAGCAGAGGTATCGTCGGCACTCAACACGGTGCTCATGGAGTTCGAGGACACCGCGGATCTCTCCGGAGATCCCGCCGGCGCCACGAGTTTCCTGGCAAGCGCCCAGGACGACAGCTCGGGGGCCGGGGTGTCGGTGCAGGCCCTCCGCGGGGTCCAGGACCTTGCGGGCAATCTCTCGGCGTCCTACGCCTGGCCGACCGCGCAGTCAACCGCCTCCTTCCTGCTGGCGGCTCCTGACCCCAGCAACCGCCCTTCCTGGCTCTACGAGCTCGTCTCGACCAGCAAGGACCAGTCCCCCACAGCCACCGTCGTCAGCCGCAACAAGGGGTGGACGATATCCACCACGTACTACGTGAACCAGGGCAGCAAGACCTATCTCCCGCCTTTCGGTTCGACGCGGACGGTCGTCAGCAACACGGACGGCAAGGTGCACGAGGACGAAATCATCTCTCCGGAAGCCACGGCCGCGATCGCGCTCCAGGCCACCCCTTCCATGCCGGCGATCTTTGCGAGCTCCGGATGGATCCCCGCCCTGGCGCTCATCCGATCCGCCACGCTCACCTTCCCGGTCTTCGGATATACCGACGGCGATCTCAACACGGCGGTCGGTGGCCGCTGGGTCGCCTACGACGAGAGCGTGGAACCGACGGCCGGGACGTACTACCCCATCTCGGCGTGGATGCGGGCCCTCAAGATCTCACGGGTCGACGCTTCCGGCAGCTTCACCGTCTACCACTACGACGCCGCGACGGATTACCATACGGTAGTCAATGCGCAGCTGCGCACGGTCAAGGAGCCCCTGGAGTTCATCACCGACGACTACAACGCGACCAAGGGTACCGAGTGGCACGACGATCGGGCCTACGATCCCAGCACCAACACGTGGATAGGCAACGGCTACTTCTTGGCCGAGGGGGGGGCGACGCATTCCATCGCCACCACCTGGGAGGCCGGGGCCACCTCCGGCCCGGACGTCTGGACTCGCTTGGCGAGCTGGACCGACTCCAACGGGCATACGATCGCCTATGTGCTTGACTACAACTTCGACCAGTCGGGTACCGGCAGCGTGTTGGTCGACGGCCTGCCGGCGGCCACGCTGAAGTGGGCACCCGATCTCGAGGGGACCGCGACCCTCACGGACGGCCAGACCCGAACCTACCGAGTGCCCAGGCCCTAGTGCCAGTGCCGGTCTGGCAGCTGGCCGACGAGGCGATCGCGGCCCTGGTCGACGCCTTTCCTGGCTATCGCGAGGCGCTGCTCGCCTATGTCGGCCGCTGCGGGCACCGCCCCGCGGCGGCGCCGGGCGAGGCGCCGCTGCCACGAGCTTCCTGGACCCGGGGGCTGGCTCGGTTCGAGGCGGCCTGCGACGCACTCTGGGAGCAGGCGCCGGAGGCCGACCGGCGGGCGCTGGGACAGGTATTCTCGCCCGCTGAGGTCATCGACGAGATCCTGGATGACGTCGGGTTCGACGGCCTGGAGCCAGGCCGGATCCTCGATCCGGCCTGCGGCACGGGGGCCTTCCTGGCCCGAGCGGCCCGTCGCATCCTCGGCCGGGCTGGGCGTGGGATGCCTTCCCCCACGGTTGCCAGCGCAGCCCGGCGGACCCTTGTCGAGGTCGTCGGCATCGAGATCGACCCGCCGACCGCCGCGCTGGCGCGCCTGCGGATCGCCCTGGTCGTCGCGGCCCACCTGGCCGACCACGATCGCCTCGATCTGGTCGGCGAACTTCCGGCCCCGCAGGTCCTCACGGCGGATGCTCTCGCCATACCTGCTCCCGGCGGGGACTTCCGCTGGATTGTCGGCAACCCGCCCTACCTCGAGGCCAAGCGCGCGGGAGAGGACGAGAAGAAGCGCTGGCGCCAGCGCTTCGGCGCCCGCCTGGCCGGGGCGTTCGATCTCTACGTCTGCTTTCTCGAACTGGCGCTGGAGTGGCTCACGCCCGGCGGCGATCTGGGTATGATCGTGCCGAACAAGTTTCTGGTGAACCGGTACGCACGCGGACTTCGTCAGCGCATGCTGGAGCTCTGTCCCCCGGTCACGCTGCGGGATCTCTCCGAGAGGGAGGTCTTTGTGCGCGTGGGGGTGTACCCGATCACGCTCCACGCCCGCCGCGAGGCCGGGGCGAGCGCGTCCGGTGCCGGGGGGGCGGAGCGTCCGGCACGGCCCGGAGCCGATCTTGCCCGAGCCTGCACCGCGATCGGCCCGTCTTTGCGCAGGCAGGAGCTTCCGCTGGCATCCCTGGCCTCGTCGGGAGCGGCCTGCACCTGGTTCATTCCCGATGATCCCGACGTCGGTGGCCTGCTCGCCAGGCTCCTGGACAGCGAACTGCCTCGGCTCAAGGACCTCCTGGCCATTCGCAGTACGGTCTCTTTCCACGAAGTCGGCCTGCGCGAACGCTACGTGCATCCGCCCGGCCAAGCAAGCATCGGACCCGCAAGGCGCCTGGCTTCGGCGGCCCTGATTCCGGGCGGCGGCGTCCTCGGCACGGAGGGTGACAGCCAGGTTTTGCCCTACCTTGGCGGCAAGAGCTGGGCGCGGGAAAAAGAGATCGCCCCGTTCTCGGTACGCTGGGACGGCCACACCATCCGCTACGCCCAGGGCGAACTCGCGGTCCGCGGGAACCCGCTGCCCGGGCTCTGGCAGTTCCGATCGCCCAAGATCATCTTCTGCCAGCATGCCCGCCGGCTGGCCGCATTCTCGGACGTCGAGGGACGCTTCGTCACGAAGGACGTCTATCCGATCGCCCTGGCGCCAGAGGGCGCGCCTCGCGGCTACACGGCCGCGTTTGCAGCCATCTTGAACAGTCGCCTCGTCTCGGTCCTCTATGCGGTGCTCTTTCGTGGGATCTGCATCGGCGGGGGCTACTACCACTACCTGCCCGCGTTCCTCGACCAGTTGCCCTGCCCGGAGCCCGATTCCGGAACCCTGGCCGATCTCGAGGCGCTGGCGACCCGGATCCAGGACGACGGTTCGACGCTGGCGGCCGTGCGCGAACTCGACGATCGCGTCGAGGACCTGTACGGCCTTTCGGACTCCGAGCGCCTGGGCGTGTCCCGGGCGTTCCTGCGCTACGCCTCGAACGACGATCCGTTCACCGCGGCCCAGCAGGCGATCGCCGCCGGATAGCCTCCGGACGGCCTCCCGGCTCCGAGCGGAAATCTCGCCACCGAGGGATCCCCGCGGCGCAGCAGCTTGCCCGCAGCCGGAGAGAGTTCGAGGGAACCGGCGGGTTCCCTCGAGTCACAGCCCGCGCGCAGCTCAGGCGGCCTCCCGGCTCCGAGCGGAAATCTCGCCACCGAGGGATCCCCGCGGCGCAGCAGCTTGCCCGCAGCCGGAGAGAGTTCGAGGGAACCGGCGGGTTCCCTCGAGTCACAGCCCGCGCGCAGCGCGGGAGAATCCCCCTAGTGGCGGAGCGCTCCCACGACCACGATCGGCTCGTCCGAGGCCACGCCCTCGATCTCGGCCATGGCGAGGGAGACGACCTGGGAAGCATCCAGCAGGCCCGAGAGGTCCAGGAGCTTGCGCCCCTGCAACACGAAGCAGTCCGGAATCTCCTTGCCGCCATCGCCGAAGTGCGCGTGCTCCTCGAGGAAGCCTGCCAGGGCCGACGAAAGATCCCCCGCCGGACTGGCGAGGACGGCCCCGCGGTTGGTCTGCAGCCGGATCACACCGTCTGGATCGATGACCCGCAGCGCCATCCGTTCGCGCTTGAGCAGGCCGCGCCAGCGGGATTCCTTGAGCTGCGTGCCCCAGACCTCGAGACCGTCGGTACGGGCCATGAGATCGATGGCGTCGACGGACTCGTCCAGGGCGTGCGCGGCGATCGCCCGGAGCTCTTCTGGCGACGGGGCCGCGGCGGTCATCTCGCGGGTCCGGAGCTCGGTGGCCCCGGTCGCGACCGCGCGCACGATGTTCCGTGCGGAGTCGATCTCGATCTGGACCTCGACCGTGCCCGCCGCCGCTCCCACGGCCAGGACCGCAGCCTCGGCCTCCCGGCGCAGCCGCAAGAGGTCGTCGTTGGTGGGCCGGGTGAGGTTGCGCTCGATCGTTTCCCTGACCATGGCCAGCGCCACGCCGATCGCCGAGATCACGTCGGCGTTGTCCGCCAGGGCAAAGCGCAGTCCCATGCGCCGCGCCAGGTAGGGAACGAGCGCCGCCGCTCCGCCGCCTCCGCCCATGAGTGTCACCAGGCGCCGGTCGAGTCGGTAGTCGGAGATCAACTTCTTGACGCGGGCTTCGAGGGGATCCGTGGCAAGGTGGAGAATGCGCGTGGCGAGTTCCTCTGCCTCCATTCCGGCCGCGCGCGCCACGCGCTCGGTTGCCAGGCGCACGGACTCGGCATCCCCGCGTGCGCAGTCGCCTTCTGGCACCAGGCCCAGGAAGTTGGCCGCGCAGGTGGTCGTGAGCGTATGCGAGACGTCGCGACCTGTCCGCAGGGCCAGGTAGTCGGCGGGATCGCCGGGGCGCGGGGCCAGGGTCGTGACCTCGCCCATCTTCAGGTCGGCTTTCGGGAAGGCGGCGTATGCCAGGCCTGCGATGTGGGCGCTGCGCGGCCCGACGGCGATCGGCCTGGAGCCCGGAATCAGGCCGCTTGCGGCCTGGCCCTCCGGCTCGAGCGGCACCGCTCGCGTTTTCCGGGCGGGCCTCCCTGGCCGGGCGATCCGGACCATGGATCCGCCGGCGACGCCGACGGTCCGGACGTCGAGCGTCCGGAGGTACAGCCGGTTGCCCCCGAGTTCGGCGGCCTTGACCTGGGCCTTGCCGTTGCGAATCACCGAGATGTCGGTGCTGGTGCCACCGATCTCCAGGAAGATGCCATCGGATAGCCGTACGGCCATCATCGCGGCCGCCACGCCGGCAGCGGGACCCGAGAGCATGGTCAAGATGGGACGTCGGCGCATCTCGGCCAGGGTCATCACGCCGCCGTCCGAGCGCATCACCATCAAGGGCGCCATGATTCCGGCCGCACGGACCGCGCGCTCGGTCATCTCGGCCGTCTCGACCATCCGCGGGAGCATGCAGGCGTTGATTGCCGCCGTCCGAGTCCGGGCCCGCAGGCCGTAGAGCTGCGAGATCTCGTGGCCCGCGCAGGCGAGCCGACCGTCCGCGCGCAGCCGATCGACCGCCCGGGCCTCGGCCTCGGGATCGTCGACGCCGAAGGCCGCGCTGACGACGAAGGCCCGGGCGCCGAGGGATTCGAGCGTTCTTGTCGCATCCAGGACGGCCGTCTCATCGATGCCGGATCCGACATCCAGGAACCGGTGGACGGTTTCGAGGTAGCGCCCGGGAGCCAGCTCGAGCTGCCCGATGCGCGTGGCGCGGCTGGCCAGCCAGGAGCCCGGGCCCCGACCCATTCCGAGGATGCCGACCGTCGCGACGTCACCCTCGAGCAGGGCGTTCGTGGCCTGCGTGGTGCTGTGAGCGATGAGGCCGATCTCGTCGGTCCGGGCTCCGGTGTCCGCGATCAAGAGCGAGAGGGCCTCGAGCACGCCGGCGGCGACCCCTTCGGACGCAAAATGCGTGGTCGGCACCTTGATCCGGCCCGTCAGGGCCAGCGTCGCAGCGTCCAGCGCGACGGCATGGGTGAATGTTCCGCCCACGTCGATGCCGATGCGGAGGCTGCGGCCTGAGGCCGGATCGGCCGGAATCGCCTTCTCGATGGCCGCATGGCCGAAGAAATCTCGCAATCGGCCCAGCCAGGAACGCGGGGGTTCGCTCATGGCAGGTATCTCGCAGCCGAGATGCCAAGGCCGACCACGGCCGCCCCCCAGGCCCACGGCAGCAGCTTGAAGAGCAGACGCGTCGTCGTCGTCCCCGAGAAGTTGGCGACCCAGATGTTCTGGGTGTTGGTCGGGTCGCAGACGCCCTGCACCTGACCGACCGACAGGAGCATCCCCGCGATGGCCGCTCCGGGCAACAGGCCCGTGGACAGGAGCAGCCCCGCCAACCCGCTGCCGAGGCCGAAGGTGTTGAGGGGGCCGCGGTACAGCGCCAGGGGTGCCAGAGCCGCGAAGGCGATCACGTAGCCAGCCGGCTGATGGGGCACGAGGGCCGAGAGGTAGGGGGCCAGCGCCTGCTTGACGGCGTCGTCGGTCATCGCCGCAATGACCATTCCGATGCCCATCATCAGCACCAGCACCGGAACGACGGCCGAGATGCCATCGAACACGGCCTGGGTGAAGGCGTTGAGGTGGCCGCGGCGCCAGGTGGCGGCCAGTGCGAACACGATTCCGACCACGAAGGCAGGAATGATGTCGACGTTGAAGCCCAGCACCAGCACCAGGGGCACGAGGGGCGCCAGAAGGGCGTAGGCGGGCACGTCCGAACTCGGCTTGAGCTGGCGGTGGACCGCTGCGGCCAGCAGGCCGAGGCCGATCGCCACCGCTCCGCCCAGGTGCAGCCAGTGGGTTCCGGCCTGCGACAGGGGCGGCAGGACGTGCAGCAGGGCCATACCTCCTCCGGCCAGGGCGGCCAGGGCGCCAACCACCGGCAGGGCTCCGATTCGCTGCCGGGCATCGGCCTCCCAGAAGAGGAAGGCGATCGCGATCAGGGCGAAAGCGACGCCGAAGACCGAGGCAAAAGACGCGATCTGTTCCCTGGGCACCTTCAGGACCTCGATGTAAAGGGTCCAGTTCGCGAGGTTGAAAAGGCCGCCCAGCGAGAGCCCCAGGAGCATCACCCCGGCGGCCGTCGGGGCCGACATTCCGACCGAGGCGAGGACCGGCAGCACGATAGATCCCACCATGATCACGGCGCCAAGGCCGCCCATGGTGGAGAAGAGCGCGGCCGTCACGAGCAGCATGACGAGTCCAAGCACCAGGGGATTGTCTCCACTGAACTCGGCCGCCCACCGTATCAGGCGATCCCCGATCCCGAAGCGACTCATCACCTGGGCCAGCACGGCGCCCACCATGGTCGTGATGATGGCACCCGCAAGCATCGTCGACCCGTTCTGGATGACGCCGTGGCAGATGTCCGGCAGCGGCACCCGCGCGACCAGTGCGATGGCGATCGCCATGATCGGCAGCGCCAGCAAGGCCGACAGGCGATTGGTCGCCATGAGCAGGGCCATGATCGCGAAGACGACGACACATCCGGCCGCAGTGAGCATTCGGTCACTCTAGCATGGTCGCGGGAAGCCAGACGGTGGCGTGGGTACCGCCCTCAGGGCGCGCCTGGACCGAGATTCGACCTTCCATGGCGGCCACCAGGCGCCAGGCCAGGTGCAGGCCGAGGCCCAAGCCACCGAAGCGCCGGGTCGAGGAGGTGTCGGCCTGGTAGAAGCTCTCGAAGACGTGGTCGAGTGCCGTGGGTGGGATGCCGACTCCCGAATCGACGACCTCGATACGCGTGCCGTCGCCCTCCCCGGCGGCCGTGACGCTGATCGTACCGCCCTCGGGCGTGAACTTGATGGCATTGTCCACCAGTGCCATCATCACCCGGGCGACCTTGGCGACGTCGATCAGGACGGCCCGGTCCGGCACTTCCCAGTGCAGGTGAATCCCCTTGGCGCGGCACCGTTGCTCGGTGCCGGAGTGCAGCTGATCGAGCGCTCCGGCCAGGGAGACCTCGTCCCGGTGGACCTCCTTCTCGCCCGCCTCCAGCTGAGACAGGAGCAAGAGCTGCTCGATCTGGTCGAGCAGATGGTCGGCCGCCCGCAAAACGACGGCGATCGCCCCGTGTTGCTGTGCCGTCACGTCGCCGAAGACCCCCTCGTCGAGCGAGGACGTGTAAGCCACGATGTGGTTGAGCGGGGTCCGGAGCTCGTGGCTGATGTTGGCCAGGAAGTCCCGCTTCACCCGGTCGATGCGCCGGAGCTCGGCGACGCTGGCCTCGAGGCTGCGGCGAGATTCTTCGACGGCCTGGAACCGGGCCACGAGCTCGAGCGCCAGGGTCCTGAACGTGCCTCTGAGGGCCTCGTACTCCTGCAACCTCCAGCGCGCTGGCCCGGCAGAAGGCAGTGTCTCCGGATCCGCCGGCGAGAAGTGCGCCACCTCCGACGCCAGGTCGGCAAAGGCCCCGCCGATCCGGCGACTGGCCAGGATGCCGACCAGTCCCACGATCAGGGCCGACACGGCGACGACCAGGCCGCTCCGGAGGGCGCTCTGCCACGGCCGGGCCAGCTCCGCCGCCATGGAGCGCACGACGGCGACGTGCCACGGCGTGCCAGGAATGGCGGCAGTGTAGCGGAGGACCGGCTCGCCGGAACCGAATTCCTGGCGTGGGGCGATGAGTTCGAAGGAATGACCCGAGGAGTCTCCCAGCTCGAGGCGCTCATCGGCAGCCAGGGCCCGGCGGTTTCCGAGACCGATCCGCAGGGCATCGAGATCCAGCGCACCCGCCACGGCCCCGGCGAAATGGCCGCCGCGGCGGTAGGCGACCGCCACGCTCATCACCGGCGCCCCGGTGGAGACGTTGGGATGGATGGGCGAGTAGATCGGGCCGCCGGTCATTCGCAACGTGGCCATGTCGAGCCAGGGCAGCCGCCGCGTCGGCTCGATCGGCCCGGATGAGGCGACCACGCTACCGCGGGCCGAGGTCAGCGTCAGGCCCTCGAGTCCATCGATCGCGTGTGTCATGACCCGAAGGGCCTTGGGCGACAGCGTCCGTCGCTCGGCTTCACGGCGGACCAGGTCCAGGCCATCGAGGGCCCCCTCGAGGCTCTGATCCACGATGTCGGCTGATAGCCGGGCGGTCGACAGCTCTTCCCGCTTCGTCACGGCGATGACCCGGGCCGTGCCCCGGCCGTAGTGCCAGGCCACGAGTCCGCCCATCACACCAACTGGAAGCAGAGAGACCGTCAGGAGCACCGCCAGCAACTCGGTGCGAAGCTTCATGGGTATACCTTTTACCGTGTGAACGGGTCCCTCTGCGAGGTCGCTGCGCTGCGCAACCGGGCCCCGTTTGACTCCCCGGGCCGGATGCTTACCGGGGAAGAGCTTGATCTACCGTGTGAACGGGTCCCTCTGCGCGGTCGCTGCGCTGCGCAACCGGGCCCCGTTTGACTCCCCGGGCCCGATCCGTTCAAACCGGGAGCACCCTAGAATGTATCACCACCTGCTGCCGCACGTGCCTCGGTGGGAGTTTGCCGACGAGCACGGCGCGGGGGCCTTCCCTGGAGTGCCCCATCAATTCGAAGCGGGCGCCCTCCGGGGCCGGTCCTGGGCCTTGACCAGGGCGAGGCAGACGGCATCCTCGACCGCCCGCACCGGCGCCAGGGAGCCCACGTGCCCGTTGTCCATGAAGACCAGTATCCAGCGATCGCCCACGTAGCCTGCAAGTGTCGAGACCCCGCTCATGCTGCCGGTCTTGGCGCGCACCACGCCGGCCGCTGGCGTGCCGATCAGGCGGCCGGCCAGCGTGCCATCTCGCCCCGCTATCGGCAGCGACGCCACGAAATCCGTGTTGCTGCGCATCCGCTCCAGGACGGCGGCGAGCTCGAGCGGGGTGAGCAGGTCGTACCGCGAGAGTCCCGAGCCGTCGACCAGACGGAAGGTCCCGGGATCGAAACCGAGCCAGTCTCGCTCGATGGCCAGCGCCCGTCCGAGGGTATCTCCCGGCAGGACCCGGGGCCTCGGGGGCGTACCCGGCAGGCGATCCGGGGCCGCGAGCGCGATCTGCCGCAAAAGCAGCTCGGCATAGAGGTTGTCGCTGGGCTTGTTCGTGCGCGCGATCAACCCGGAGAGCGGAGCCGAGCGGTGGGTCGCCAGGATCCGGGGGAGCCAGGCGGAGGGGGGCGGCGCGGAGCCAGGGGGCGACGCGTCGGTCCAGCGGGATGCCGGGTCGTCCGCCGGAGGCCTGCCCTCGACTCGGACCCCTGCTGCCTCGAGGGCGTGCTCCAGGCGCCAGGCAGCGTAGTGGAGCGGTCGCGGCGCGGCGAGGTCGAGAAAAGCCCGCGCCTGCGCCTGGCCCTCGAGGATCAGGCCGTTCCGGGTGGGTTCGACCTCGACCCCCTGGGGGCCCGACGCGAGCGCCACGCGCACGGGAATCCGGGCGTCCGGAAGATCGCTCCCCGGGGTGCCGGCCGGTTGCACCGTGACGTACGGGGCGTCGGACGGTGCGGCCAGGACGCGGGGCGATCCGGCAGCCGGCGGGTCGGCTGCCAGATCGCCCCGACGGATCGGCGTCGGGCTGGCCGGGGGCTGGATCTCGAGATGCAGGCGATCCTCGTCGGCCTCGAGCGCCGCTATCGGGGGGGCGTAGTACCAGGCAAGGTCGTCCTGGGACCAGCCGACCGGCCGCGAAACCGCAGGCGAGAATGCCGATCCATCGCCCACGACCTGGCCCGTGATCCGACGGATTCCCAGGTCAGCGACCTGACGTGCGAGTTCGGCCAGCGCGGCATCGTCCAGCGACGGATCTCCCGCGCCGATCAGGGCCAGATCGCCCTCCACGGTATCGCCGTGGAGGGGGCCGAGCGCTTCGACGCGGGTCGGGATGCGGTAGGAGGGTCCGAGGAGAGATAGCGCACAGGCCGTCGTCAGGACCTTCCGGCAGGATGCCGGCAGGAAGCGTTTGCGGGCATTCCGGGCGTAGCGCACCTCGCCCTTGCGGTCCAGCACGACCAGCCCGACCTGATCGCCCGCGAGCGCCGGATCGGACAGCAGTGCGTCCAGCCGCCTGGCCAGGGATGGCCGGCCTCCGGGCAAGTCGGCCCGGGCGAGGGCCGGGAGCGGCTGGCCGACGATTGCAGCCAGGAGCAAGGCGGCGAGCAACGATGGCGGGCGCATGGTCGATGGTAGCACGCGCCCTGGCACGCCGCGGGGCCGGGGCGCAGGCTTCAGGAGCGCGAGGTGAGGAAGTCCAGCACCGAGCGAACGATGATCTGCACCCCGATCGGCAAGGCGTCCTCGTCGATGTCGAACTCGGGGTGGTGATGCGGCTTGTCGATGCCCTTGTCGGGGTTGGCCGCTCCGAGGAGGAAGTAGCAGCCCGGGCGTTCCTGGAGGAAGTAGGCGATGTCCTCGCTCCCCATCGTCGGCTCGGCTTCGACGACCTGCTCGGGCTTGACCACGGTACGAGCTGCGCGGCCCACCAGCTCGCACATCTGGCGATCGCACACGGTCACCGGGTATTGCGGGGAGTACTGCACCTTGCAGGTGGCGCCGTAGGCCGAGGCGATACCTGCTGCCAGCCGCCCGATACGTTGCGGCATGGTCTTGCGCAGGGCCTCGTCGAAGGTGCGGACCGTCCCCGAGAGGATCGCCTCGTGCGCGATGATGTTGTGCCCCCGGCCGGATTCGGCCTTGCCAAAGGTGATGACGGCAGGGATCAGCGGGTCGATCTCTCGACTCACGATCGTCTGCATGCCGACCAGCACGTGGGCAGCCACCAGCATGGCATCGATCGAAAGGTGGGGATCGGCTCCGTGGCCTCCGTGCCCGGTGATGGTGAGTCGGACCTCGTCCGAGCTGGCCATCAGCGGCCCCGAGCGGATCCCGATGATGCCCACCGGCAGGTCGGCCCAGATGTGGAAGCCGATGATCGCGTCGACGCCGGGGTTTTCGAGGCAGCCCGCCTCGATCATCAGCTCGGCTCCTCCCGGGCCCTCCTCGGCCGGCTGGAAGACGAACCTGACATTGCCGTGGAGCTGGTCCTGGTGCCCCGCCAGGATCCGGGCCGCCGCGAGGAGCATGGCCGCGTGCGCGTCGTGGCCGCATGCGTGCATCACTCCGGGCGCCCGCGAGACGAACCCGTGCGTGTTCCGCTCGTCGATCGGCAGGGCGTCCATATCGGCTCGCACCAGGACCGTGGGGCCGGGCTTGCCGCCCCGGAGCGTGCCCATCACGCCGGTCCGGGCCAGACCGGTCTGAACCTCGAGGCCCAGATCCCCGAGTTCGCCCGCGACGATGGTCGCGGTGCGGACTTCCTGAAACGAGAGCTCCGGCCACATGTGGAAGTCGCGTCGCCGTGCGACGGTGCCGGGAGCGAGTTCCCTGGCAAGCTCGGCCAGACGTTCGGGGGTCAAGAGGGCATGCGAGGCCGAGGTCCCGGGATCGTCCGCAGCCCCGCGCACGGGGGCCGAGGGACGGATCGTGGGCTCCATCGTCAGATCTTAGCACCCCCGGGCGGGTGGGGAAAACCGGCCCGAGGCCGGCCATGACCGCCGGTTTCAGGGCGAGGGCGGGGCGGTCCCGACGGGCCAGCGCGAAGTCGCGGCCATGGCGAGGGAGTCCTTGTGCCCGCGCGTCCAGAGCTCGTGGCCGAGGCCCGCGATCATGGCGGCGTTGTCCGTGCACAGCTCGGGGGGCGGACTGGCGAACCGCCAGCCGTTGGCGGCGCATTCGCGCTCGAGCCGGGACCGCAGGCCCCGGTTGGCGGCCACTCCGCCGGCGATCGCCAGGATCCCGAGTCCATGCGCCTTGGTGGCGGCGACGGCCTTCTGTGCCAGGACGTCCACCACCGCCGCCTGGAAGGATGCCGCCACATCCTCCACCCGGAAGGGGATCCCCGAGAGCTGATGGCGCTCGACGACCCGCCGAACCGCGGTCTTGAGGCCCGAGAACGAGAAGTCGAAGGCATCCGCGGAGTCCGCCGCGTGCCCGGGGCCCGCCAGACCGCGCGGAAAGTCGAACGCTGTCGGATCGCCAGCGGGCGCCAGACGATCGATCACCGGGCCGCCCGGGTAGCCGAGATCGAGGAGCCGGCCGATCTTGTCGTAGGCCTCTCCGGCGGCGTCGTCGCGGGTGCGCCCGATCTCGCGCATGTCGTCGGGGCCCCTCACGACGACCAGCGAGGTATGCCCGCCGGATACGAGCAGGCACAGGAACGGTAGCTCGAGCTGCGGATCGGCGACCTTGTTGGCCCAGATGTGCGCCGCCAGATGGTTGACGCCGATCAGCGGAAGGCCGCGGGCCCAGGAGATCGCCTTCGCGGCCATCATCCCGACCAGCAAAGCCCCGGCAAGACCTGGCCCGCGGGTCGTCGCAACCGCAGCGAGGTCTTCCCAACCCACCTGCGCCTCCGCCATGGCTTCGGCAACGAGCGGGGAGATGACCTCGATGTGCCGGCGGGAGGCCACCTCGGGAACCACGCCGCCGTAGCGGGCGTGAAGGTCGACCTGGCTGCTGATGCGGTTGGAGCGGACCTCGCAGCCGTTCTTGACCACGGCGATCGAGGTTTCGTCGCAGCTCGACTCGATCCCCAGGATCAGCCCGTCGTGGTTCACGACTCGACCGTCCCTGCCTGCCCGGCAGCAACAACACCGGTGCGGATGTGGGGCGAAGCCGTGCGCTTGAAGTACTCGAGCGCGGCCTTGCCCATCGCGACCGTCCCGCTGTAGCCGATCCCGCCCGCGATCGCCCACCCGGGACCCGGGACCAGCTTGATGAGCTGCCGCGCCGCGGTGCGCAAGCCGAACCCGCCGACCACCACGCCCATGAGCTCCTTGGCTCGATCGCCCGTAAGGGCCAGGTCATGCATGGCCGCCAGCCGCAGGACCATCTTGATCTGGTTTGCCGTCATGATCGGCATGTCGCTGCCAGGCAGGGGAAGCAGGCCCACGAGGGCGTTCTGCTTGGCAGTGGCGTTGATCTCGTCCCAGGCGGCCGCGGCGCGGAAGAGCGGAAACTGGCGAGCCAGCGGGATCAAGAACTCGTGCAGCTGCTCGGTGAGGTGCCCGCACAGCTCCGCCGCTCCGTCCTGGGGGCTCGCGGCACCGAGAAGCTGCTCGGGCGAAAGGTCCAGCGCGGTGGCCAGGTGGCGCCGGAACAGCGGATCGTCGAGCGCCCGGGCGGTCCCGTCGTCCTTGCGAGGGGGGGGCGCTACGGGCTCGATCACCAGCGCCGCCAGGCGCTTGCGGTCGAAGCCGGCGAGCGCGGGAAACGAGCCGGCAGGGATGGACCCGGAGCCGTCCAGGACGACCAGGGCGACGTCGGCATGGACGGGTTCAAGACGGTCGAGGTCGATCACCGCAAGCCGCTCGGGGTACGCGCTGCCGTACCGCAGCGCTTTTTGCCACTGGTCTCGGACCGGTCCGGGAGTTGCCACCAGGGCCACGTCGGCCGGGCGCATGCTCTTCTTCTGGATCTCTCGCCAGAAAGACCAGAACTCCTTGATCGGGCCAGTCAGCGTCATCGAAGCCCTCCTGCACGCGGCTTGCTCCACCCGGGAGACCCGGCGAACCGGAGCCGCAGAATGTCTCGTATCAGCGATTTTCTCACAGCTTCGACTCATGCCGCGCTCCTGGCCGCGCGCGATCAGACGACTGAGCCAACTTTCCTTGCCACGTGGGAGGCCTCGTCGGGCGGGCGATGCCGGGAACCACGTGCTAGGATGGTTCGCCTGAAAGGAGCGGCCAGCCGTGATCCGACGCCTTCTCACCGCCTTCGCCCTCGCCCTCGTTGCCGCGCAGCCAGCCCTCGCGGTCCCGGTCTCGTTGACCATCCTGCACACCAACGACATGCATAGCCACCTGGTCCCGTACGACTACAAGGGCCTCAAGTCCATCGGCGGCGTGGCTCGCGAGGCCACGCTCGTGGAGCGCATCGAGAGTCAGGAACCGGGCCGTGTACTGCTGCTCGATGCCGGCGACGTGTTCCAGGGTACGCCCATCTTCAACTTCTTCCACGGCAAGGTCGAGTACGATGCCTTCGATGCGCTGGGCTATGCCGCCACGACCGTCGGCAATCACGACCTGGACGATGGCCTGGCCAACCTCGAGCTGCAGGATCGCGATCGCCATTTCCTCCTGATCAACAGCAACCTCGTGGATCCCCGGACGGGCAAGTACCTCTTCACGCCCTATCACCTCTTCGCGCGCGGGGGCGTCAAGATCGGGGTCTTCGGCGTGCTGGGGGACCAGGGGCCCGACGACGCCTGGGCGGCCGTGGCCAAGGTCAACCAGCGCGGGATGAAGATCCTGGATCCGGTCACCGTGGCCCGCCAGATGGCCAAGGAGCTACGGGCCAAGGGGGCGGATGTGGTCGTGCTGCTGTCCCACTGCGGGTTCGTCGAGGACAAGGCGCTGGCAGCCCGGGTGAAGGGCATCGACCTCATCGTGGGTGGGCACAGCCACACCGAGGTCGACTCGCCGGTGGCCGTCCGCGACGGCTCGTGGACCACCTACGTCACCCAGGCGGCCTGCTACGATCGCTTCCTGGGCCGGGTCGACCTTACGGTCGACCACGGCAGGCTGGTCAAGGAGGGCGGCTACCTCATCCCCATCGCCGGGGACACCCCCGCCGATGCCAAGGTGGCGGCCCTGATCGCGCCGTACGAGGCCCGGATCGCCGCCCGGATGGACACGGTCATCGGCCAGGCGCCGCAGGGCCTTTCGGTCGCCGGGGCCTGGCAGGGGGATAGCCAGCTGGGAGACTGGGCGGCGGATCTCCTCCGCAAGGGGACCCATTCCGAGATTGCCATGATCAACGCCGGAGGCCTCCGCGCTGCGATCTCTCCCGGACCGGTCAGCGTCGGGGATATCTTCACCGTCTTCCCCTTCGATGACCGGGTCGTGACGCTCGACATGGCGGGCTCGCTGATCCAGCGGCAGCTCGACGCTGTGGCGGCGCACAAGGCCAGCATGCTGGATGTCTCCGGGATGACCTTCGCGGTGGCCGATGGCCGGGCTACCGACATCAAGGTGGCTGGTCGGCCGCTCGAACCCTCGCAGCTGTACACGGTGACGACGGTCGACTACCTGGCCGAGGGGAACGATCACTACACGTTCTTCCCCCTGGCCAAGAGCAAGAAAGACGATGGCATGATCCTGCGCGATGCCATCATCCGCGGCATCCGGCGCCACCCCGAGATCGTCCCGCCGCAGCTGGACCGCATCGACAACGCTCCGACCGCGGCCCGGTAGGCCCGCCCGAGAAGCCAGGCCGCAAGCTCGGTGATTTGAACCGGGCTTGCGGCCTGTAGTTTTGCAGTGTGAGCGGGTCCCTCTGCGCGGTCGCTGCGCTGCGCAACCGGGCCCCGCTTGACTCCTGCGGCCTGATCCCTGCTACCGGTGCGCGATCTTGTCGGCGAGCCAGACCTGCGCGAGGGGACCGACTTCCACGCCGATCTCGCGGGCGCGGCTCTCGAGCTGGTGCAGCAAGGGCGCGGGGATCGCCAGCACCAGCTCCACGAGATCGCCGGTCTGGCCACCGGCCTGGCGACGCGGCTCGGGACCTGCCTCGGCAAGCTCGGGCCGGCCCTCGTGGCTCCGATCGGCCTCGACCGCGGCCCATCGGGGCGCCGCCTCGTCGGCTGGGCGCCGCGGCCGGTAGGGGCGATCGGCTGCGCCGGTCGAACGCTTGAACTCGGGCTTGGGGCCGCGCGCCGGACCCTTGCCAGCCACCTGGTAGCGCCCGGCGCCACCGGCATGTGCCTGATAGTGCTTGGTGCCGGTCGGGCTATCGTGACGCTCGGTCCGCTCCTCGCGCTCCGCCCCGGCGTCGAAGCCTTCCGTCTGTGCACCGGCGGCGGGACGATGGTAGGTACGGGTGTTGAAGGGCTTGTCGGCCTTGAAGGGCCTGTCGGCCTTGAAGGGTCTGTCAGCCTTGAAGGGCCTGTCCCGATCGCTCTTGAATCCGCCCTTGCCCTTGGGGCTACCGCTCTTGGGCTTATCGTTGGACGACTTCATGGCGAGATCCTTCCTTTCGAGTCGGGTGGCCTTCAAGGATACGGCATGCCGGCGTTTCGGCCAACTGCTTGCACCCGGGCGCGGGGTTCGCGAGGGCCCGTCTCCGGGGTGGCCCGGACAAGCGGCGGCTCGTGTGGCACGCTCTGCTCGCGCCGCCGCAGGGGACCTTTGCTTTGTTAGGCCTTTTGCAGTTTGAACGGGTCCCTCTGCGCGGTCGCTTCGCTGCGCAACCGGGCCCCGTTTGACTCATCGGGCTCGATCCATTCAAACCGGGAGCACTCTTAGGCCTTTTGCAGTTTGAACGGGTCCCTCTGCGCGGTCGCTTCGCTGCGCAACCGGGCCCCGTTTGACTCATCGGGCTCGATCCATTCAAACCGGGAGCACTCTTAGGACATTCTTAAGCGCGACACG
>JAJXWQ010000122.1 GCA_021781555.1 bacterium | reverse complement strand
CAGTAGGACAACGTCTCCGGCAATGGAGAAATCGCCTGCATATCAAGCCCAGCCGCATCCATCACCTCAAGACGCCGGCCAACATCCCAATATATATCATCAAATGCCCGGAACTTCCGCGCACCGGTAAACATCGTGCCATGCCCTTGGCCATCCAGTTCCAGCCGGGGCCAGGCCGGCTCCTCGGCCGGACTCAGCCCGAGTGTCGGCGGCATCCTCGTCAACACCCGGGACCTGACCGGCGACTCGGTCCTCGTCACCTACAGGCCCGGGGTCGTCGACCCCGTGCCCGCCCTCGTGGCGATGGTCTATGGCGTGCGCGACCTCGAAGACGAGGACGACGGTTCCGTGCGCTATTCGCTGCCAGCGGGGATCAATCCCCTGACAGCGACGCGGCTGTTCAAGCTGTGCCCCTATGTCGTGGCGGCCGAACCGGCGCCATGATCGCGGCGGGTCGCTCGGCTTCGACCAGCGCGCAGGAGCGCGCTGCCCCGCGCCCGATCCTTGCCGTGCTGGGCCTCGCAACGCTGCTGGGGGCCTGCGCCTTGCCCCCGATCGCAAAGCTGCCCGGGACCACGCCCACGTCCACGTCTGACCACGTCGCGGGTCGGCTGCTCGTCGGATACTACCCCGGCACCAGCAGCCGGCAGCGTTCGATGGCCCGCACCCTCGGCCAGGCCCGCAGTGTCAGCGCGATCCTGGCCGACGACGAGGAATGGACGCTGCCGGCCGGTGTCTCGCCTCGGGCCGTCGCATCCCGGCTCGGGCATGACCCTGCGATCCGGTTCGCCCAGCTCGACTTCATCCGCCACCTCGACAGCTATTCCGCCAGCGAGTACACGCAAGACCCCACGGTGTTGTGGCAACTGGGCCTGCTCGACATCTCGGCGGCCTGGAACGTCAGCCAGCCGGCGGGCTGGCGCACCTTCTCGACGGCATCTCCGCCTGGCGAAGGCGTGCTGGTGGCCGTCGTGGACTCCGGGATCGACGTGCGCCACCCCGACCTGGCCGCCAACATCGCGCGCGACGCGGCCGGCAACATCAGGTTTTTCGACGAGATCGCCGCGGAGGGTCAGCACGATATCTGGGTGCCCCCGACCGGCCCGACGCTCGACTTCGACTGGGCCACCGCCTATGGAGCCTCCTCTTGCCCCGCCGGCGATAGCTGCCCCGGCCCGGACGGCAACGGCCACGGCACGCATGTGGCGGGCATCCTGGCGGCGGTCGGCAACAACTCGCCTGACGTGGCGTGCTCCGAGGCCCCCTGCAACACCGTAGGGGTGGCGCCAGGCGCCACGATCCTCCCGGTCAAGACGATGCGGGCCGACGGCAGCGGGGACGACGCCACGATCGCGCGCGGCCTTCGCGACGCCGTGAATGCGGGTGCTCGGGTGATCAATCTGTCGGTCGGCGGCCCGGAGCCCTCGCCGCTGCTGGCCGACGCCATGGCGTACGACATGGCCAAGGGGGCCCTGCTGGTGGTCGCCAGCGGTAACGACGGACTCGCCGTCAACTATCCGGCCGCCTATGCCGGCGCGGTGGCCGTCGGGGCCATCGGCGATCCGGCCGATCCCGCCTATCCGATGGCCATGGCCGATGGGGCGCCCTACAGCAGCCACGGCCCGCAGCTCGCTCTGGTCGCGCCGGGTGGCTCGGCGACTTCGGACTGCCCCGAGGCTCGCTGCGGGGTCTACAGCACCGTGCCGACCTACCCTTCCTACGTCACACTCACGGGCAAGGTCGGCTCGACCGGATACGGCCGCCTCACCGGAACGTCCATGGCCACGCCGATGGTCTCGGGCGTCGCCGCGATGATCCTGGCTCGCGAGCCCGACCTCACGCCCGCCCAGCTAAGGGAGCGGCTGATCGCCGACACCCGGCCTGTCCCCGGGACGAGCCGCGGTTTTTCCGACGAGTACGGCTATGGTCTGGTCGATCCCGCCAAGGCCATGACGCAGGTGAGCCCCGATGGTTCGTAACGCTCCAGCTCACCGGGCGGCTCCCGCGCCAGGCCCGGGTGGGAGCCGCAGGGGGCACCGGCACACCTGGCCGTGGGTCGGCGCGGCGGTCGCGCTCGCACTCGGCGCCGGCTGCCCGGCCGCTCCGGGCCCGGTCAAGCTACTCCCCACCCTCATCGCGCCACCCTTCCAGGCGGTCGCGCTCGGGTCCGTCCAGCAGCAGGGCACGGCGATCTCTGGGGGCAGTCTGCAGCTCAAGGTGCTCGATGCGAACACGCACCGGAGGGTGTCCGGTGCCCTGGTTTCGGTCCTCGGCCCCACCCTGGGGACCGGTGTCAGCGGCAGCACCTACGATCTCCTGTTCTCTCCCCTGGCCTCGGCGTCGTACCGCCTGCGCATCTCCGCGCCAGGCTACGTCGTCGGCACGGCCTCGGGCATCGCCGTATCCAAGGAGGCCACGACGAGCGTCGAGGCGGACCTCGCTCCGTCCGGCGCGCCCGTGACGGGCCGCATCCTCGACTTCAAGGGCCAGCCCATCGCCGGAGCTCGCGTTCTGTCTGGCGTCGCCGTGACCTTTTCGTCAGCCGACGGGACCTTCAGCCTCGACGGCCTGGCGGTCGGCACCCACCCCCTGACGATCGCCAAGACCGGCTACCAGACCCTGACCGGGATCGTGGCCGGCGCCGGCCAGTCGATCGGCGATCGCACGCTGACGCCCGCGCCGGTGGTCGTGGACGTGGCCAATGCGGCGACGGTCTTCGGCACGCAGAGCGCGGCGAGCACGCTGTCGGGCCTGACGTCCGCCCTGCAGGCAGCCGGTTGCCAGGTGCAAGAGGACGATGCGAGCGGGGCCACCGTCATGCTCTTTGCCGGTCCCGGCCCCGACGTGGCGTCCCAGGCCAGTGTGGTCCAGAACTTCGTCTCTTCCGGAGGAAAGGTCGTCGTCCTCGGCGAGTGGGGAGGCGCCGGGGGCGGATACAGCCCCGGCGCCGTCAACTCGCTCCTGCAGCCGCTGGGCCTGGCCATCGAGACGGACCTGGTGCGCAACGATCAGAACCTGGGCAAGCTCGGCTGGATCCTGGCGAGCCCCGACCTCCCCTTTGCGGGAGTCTCGCAGGTCGCCGTCTTCGACAGCGCCTCCGTCTTCAAGGTGGCTCCCGCCATCGACGTGCTATCGGCTGGCGTGTCGGCCATGCGCGTGGCCGACGTAGACCCGAACGGCCCGATCCTCGGCGCCCTCATGCCCTACGAGACGGGCCTTGCGATGCTGCTCGGCGACACGTCGGCCTTCTCGGACAGCACCACACTCGGCCAGGGGACCGATCTCACGCAGAAGGATAACCAGAGCTTCATCGTACAGGCGATCCTCTGGTAGGTTCTGTTCCCTGCCGGTCGAAGCTGGCAGGGTCCGGCTCGGGCCATGCCAGAGAGACGAGCGCCCCTCCGTGGTAAACTGCCGTTGGTGACGCTCCTCCGTGGCAAGCCCCCGGACGGTGTCATCAGGCCATCCTCTGGCCAGGAAGCGCGGAGCACCGCACCCAAGGTATGCCTTCCACCGATACCGCCGTCAACTGCCCGTTCTGCAGTACATCCAACGCCAGCGAGAACCGGTTCTGCTGCGACTGCGGCAAGCCGCTCAAAGCGGCGGTCACCGCGATGGCCGGTCCCGGCGTGACCCAACCCGCGGCCGGCGGCAGCTACTCCCCGAGTAGCAATCTCCTGGCCCCTTCCACCATGCTGCAGGATCGCTACCGCATCACGCAGCTCGTGGGGCAGGGTGGCATGGGCGCCATTTATCTGGCCAACGACACGAGATTCTCGTCCAAGGTCTGCATCGTCAAGGAGATGCTCGACCATTTCCATGACCCCGAGCAACGCGATCTTGCCACGCAGAATTTCTATCGCGAAGCGGACCTTCTTGCCAGCCTCAAGCACAACTCCATCCCGGAAGTCTTTGACCGCTTCACCGAGCAAAATCGCCACTATCTGGTGATGGAGTACATAAACGGCACCGATCTCGAGCAAAGAATCAACGATAACGGCAGCCCCTTCGACGAAAAGATGGTCATTGGCTGGGCTATCCAGGTGTGCGACGTACTTTCGTACCTCCACCACCAGAAACCCCCGATCATCTACCGAGACATGAAGCCTGCCAACCTCATCTTGACCGAATTCGGCAAGATCTACCTGGTGGACTTCGGTATCGCCCGCTTCTTCAACCCTCAGGCCCGGGGGACCATGATTGGCACCCAAGGCTATGCCCCCCCCGAGCAGTACCGCGGTCAGGTCGAGCAGCGCTCGGATATCTACGCCCTTGGCGCGACGATGCATTACCTGTTGACCGCCCGAGATCCGCAGAACGAGCCGCCGTTCAGCTTCCCGCCGGTCCGCCAGCTCAACGGCTCGGTGTCGCAGGAACTCGAGAACCTCGTCATGCGGATGCTCGATTCCGACATCGAGAAGCGCTCGCGGGAGGCCGACGACCTCCTGGCCGAACTCATCGCCCTGGGCGGCGAGGCCACGGGTGCTGTTCGCACGTGCCCGCACTGCGGCGAGCAGATCTCGCGCGGCCGGCAGTTCTGCCCCAGCTGCCGCAACTACATCGCGGCCCATCACACCTCGACCCACGACAAGATCCACAAGGCCGCCACGGCGCGCAACCTCTCGCTGCCCACGACCCAGCACGAGGCAAGCTCCGTCCCGATCATGCAGCGCCCCTGGTTCCTCATCGTGGCAGCCGCATTCCTGGTCATGGTAGGCATCGTCCTGTCGTACTTCCTGCTGCCCAGGCCCGTGCCAGCCCCGCAACCCGCCGCCGCTGCGATCCCTGCCACCACCCATTGACTGCGGAGAATCCATGAGCGAGACCAACAAGGGCCTCGAGGCCGAAGGCATCGGGCAACTTGCGGCGGGCACCCGCCTCAACGATCGCTACGAGATCGAGCGCTTCCTCGAGTTCAAGGATGGTGCCAATCTTTATCGTGCGATCGACACGATCACGGGCATCTCGATCATCCTCAAAGAGACCGCCGATCGGCCAGTTGCGGCTGCCGGTTCGCTCGCCGAGAGCGAATGGGCCGACAAGGCGTCCGAGAACCCCTTCCAGAACGAATTTCTGATCCTCCGGTCCGTGAGCTACCCGACGGTGGTGAAGGCTCTCGACATCTTCAAGCAGGATCAGCGGGCCTACCTGGTCATCGAACAGCTGGAAGGCCGCGACCTCGCCTTCGTTCTCAAGTCCGGCACCGAGATCCGCGTCCAGCAATCCATCGACTGGATGATCCAGCTCTGCCAGGCCGTCGGCCAGCTTCACCGGCGCAAGATCCTCCACCTGGACATCCAGCCCCGCTACGTCGTCGTGGCCCCCGATGGCGAGCGCATCCGCCTGACCGGCTTCCACCGGGCCGCGCTGTTACCGGCAGCGGGCAATCTCGAGGCCACGCCGGGCTTCTCCCCGCCCGAGCAGTTCGGCTATCTGGGTGGCAAGGTCGACGAGCGCTCGGATATCTATGCCCTGGGCGCTCTCTGGCATTACCTGTTGACGGGCAACAATCCGGCCAACTACTGGCAGGTCGAGGAGCAGCGCTTCAACTTCCCCGACATCTCGGCCTTCCTGCCCGAGATCCATCCCCAGGTGGAGCGCCTCGTGCGGCAGATGCTCGCGATCGACCCCGAGGAGCGCTTCGCCAGTGTCGGCGACCTCAAGAACCAGCTGCTGGCTCTCGTCAACAACCCGATCCGCAAGGTCGGCACCTGCTCCGATGTGGGAATGGCACGCCAGATCAACGAAGATTCGCTCTCCGTCCTGGAGCTTTCCTACACGACCCAGAGCCACCGCACGGGCCTGGGCCTGTACGTCTGTGCCGATGGCATGGGGGGAGTCAACGCAGGCGAGGTCGCATCGGCTCTGGCGGTCGACGAGGTGACCAGCTACATCGAGGCCGCCCTGCCCAAGCTGGGGGACGACAGCGCCGATCCCACCAGCGAGATCAAGAGCGAGCTCCAGCAGGCCGTCAAGAACGCCAACGCCCGGGTCTACGATACCGGCCGCCAGAACGCGGAACTCAACGGCATGGGCACGACGCTGACCACCGCGCTCATCTTCGGTCAGAACGTCTTCGTGGCCCACGTCGGGGATTCGCGCTGCTACCTGGTCAACAAGAACGGGATCGACAAGGTTTCACGCGACCATTCCCTGGTCGGGCGCCTGGTCGAGATCGGCCAGATCACGCCAGAGCAGGCGGCCGTCCATCCGCAACGCAACCTGATCTACCGCAGCCTCGGCACGTACCCCAACGTGGAGGTTGACATCTACCAGCGCCCCCTCAAGATCGGCGACTGGCTGCTGCTCTGTAGCGACGGCCTGACTGGACACGTCTTGGACGAGGAGCTACAGTCTATCGTTCTTTCCGCCCACGATCCGCATCAGGCCGCGCAGCGCCTGGTCAACCTGGCAAATCAGCGCGGCGGTGAGGATAACATCACCGTCCTGCTGGTGCAGATGGCCGAGTACACCTAGGAACTCGAAGCCGCGCCTCGTGCACGGCGCCCTGATGAGGAGCGGCCTGGCCGGGTATAGGCCAGTTACCCGCGCAAGTAAGGAGAATGCCCCCCATGCTGAAGTGCCCCAACGGCCACGACAACGCCGATGGTCTCAAGATCTGCGACGAGTGCGGGGCCAACCTCGAGGCCACAGCCACGGTCGCGACTGCCGAGAAGCCCAGGGCTACCGGGCAGGCGGCCAAGTCGGCCAAGCTCGTGTTGACCCGTGGTGGCACCCTCGGCAAGGAGTTCCCGGTGGAGAGCCTGGGCGAGACCCACATCGGCCGCTGGGATCCCGATGGCGGAGCCTTCCCCGAGGTCGACCTCACCTCGGACGATCCCGAGGCCAAGATCTCCCGGAAGCACGCCCGGATCTTCGTGCAGGATCAAGAGTACTTCCTCGAGGATCTCGGTTCGCTGAATGGCACCTACGTCAATCGCGGTCCCCGCCTCCTGCCGGGCAGCCCGCAGGTCCTCAAGCATGACGACGAGATCGTCATGGGCAAGACCTTCTTCCGGTTTGTCGAGGAGTAGCACGGACCTCCGCTAGGCCCAGGAGTCAGACGGGGCCCGTCCAACATGCAAGAAATATAGGCCAGAGTCGTGGCTGCCTGCATCGCGCTCCTGGCGGGCCTGGCACTGGCTCGGATCGGGGATCGCCTGCCCCTTGCGCCAAGCTCTCATGCCGAGGCGATCCTGGTCTACGCGGGGTGGAGTTCACCCTCGCTGCTCGAGCGCCAGCTCCTTGGCCGGGCGGTCGCACAAGCCGATCGCAGTTGCGCTCCGGAGCACCGGATCAAGCTGGTACTCCTGGACGCCGATCGCCCTTCCGATGCCGCCCGGATAGCTGCCATCGGTGGTTCCGGGACCGTCCCGTATGCCCTGCTGGTGACCCCGGACGGACGGGTCGCCGAGCGCTACCTCGGCTGGCCGGGACGCAACCCCGCCGAGATCCGATCCGTGCTGGAGCGAAGCCTGGCGGCGCTGTCGCGGCTCGGGGATGCTCCCCCCGTCCGGCGGGAACTTTCGCCCCGCTCGGATCGCCGTTATCATGGCTACCCCGTCACGCAGCCGCAGCGCCCTTGATCGGGTTCCCAAATCAGGAGGAGAGATGAGAAGAGCCGCCCTGGGCCTGGCACTGGCCACCGTTGCTGGCCTCGTTCCGAGCCCGGCACTCGCGCACGAAGTCAAGGCACCGGACTTCGCGCTCAAGGATCTTCACGGCCATACCGTGTACCTGCACGATTTCAAGGGCAAGGTCGTGCTGGTCAACTTCTGGGCCACCTGGTGCCCGCCCTGCCGGTACGAGTTACCGACCCTCTCTCGGGTCTACGACAGCCTCAAGAAGAAAGGGTTCGTCGTCGTCGGCATCTCGCTCGATGAGAATCCCAAGAGTGCCGTTCCCCCCTTCCTGGCTAGCTTCCGCAAGGAGAACAAGGTCAAGCTCGATTACCCGATTCTCGTGGGTGACGAGCAGGTTGCCGATGCGTACGGCGGTATCCGCGGCATCCCGACCACCTTCATCATCGATCGCAAGGGCTTCATCCGGGACAAGTTCATCGGCCCCCCGGGCGACACCGAGCAGACCATCAACAAGAACTTCCGCACCGACATCGGCAAGCTTCTCTGACGCGAAGCCCGGGGCTGCCAGACCGGGTCCCTCTGCGCGGTCGCTACGCTGCGCAACCGGGCCCCGTTTGACTCCTTCGGCCCGATCCTTTCCAGTCAAAACCGCTCGAGGCGCCAGGGTGGCGCGG
>JAJXWQ010000121.1 GCA_021781555.1 bacterium | reverse complement strand
TGCGCTCTCGAGACACGGGTTTCTCCTTTCGGGCACCCACCTCACGGTCGGTCAGTCTTTGGGTCTTATCGCCGACAGGCTCCTAGGTCGGGCCGCTCGTTAACAGGCCGTCATTCATGGGCATTGCCCCTAAACGGCCCGGGGCTGCCTCACCCGGGCCAGGCGGTCGCCGATTCTTTCCCTCTCGACCTCGAGATCATAGTCAGCCTGGAGCCGCGCCCAAAACTCGGGTGAATTGCCGAAGTACTGGGCCAGGAGAAGGGCGGTCTCGGCTGTAATGCCCCGCTTGCCTCGAACGATCTCGTTGACACGCCGGAATGGAATCCCGAGATCACTTGCAAGCCCCGACTGGCTGATCCCGAGAGGCTTCAGGAAGTCCTCGGCCAGGTGTTCCCCGGGATGAACCGGCCCGAACGCTTTGACCATCGTCTGCCTCCCTAGTGATAGTCGACAATCTCGACCTGGTAGGCGTCTCCGTCGCGCCACTGAAAGCAAATTCGCCACTGGTCGTTGATCCGGATGCTGTGCTCGCCTTGGCGATCCGCTGCTAAGGCCTCCAGGTGATTGCCTGGCGGAACCTTCAGGTCGGTCAAGCTGGCCGACACGTGAATCTGCCTCAGCTTGCGGTGTGCTGCGCGCAGGATGCCGGGCGGGAGGCGCCGCACCGACTCCCGGGCGAATACCTTCTCGGTGTCTCTGTCCTTGAAAGACCGGATCATCGTCGAGCTTATACCGGAACTCGGTATACCGTCAACAGCCATACCGAATACAGGTATATTCCAGGAGGTTGGCGGAGGCGGGTGGAAAGTCCTCAAGCGCCTTGACCTGCTTGCCGCTGCGACCGGCAAGGCCAGGGATCAAGGCGTCGTCTTCACACGGGAAGAGGCCATCTGGGAAATTGAGCGGGGAGAGGGGGATTCGAACCCCCGAGACGATTCACACCGTCTACGGTCTTTCCAGGACCGCCTGTTCAACCACTCCAGCATCTCCCCAAAGTGGTCGGGCCGGGTCTCGGCCGGAACAGGAATCGTCACCTACGGCGCCCGGCCTGTCAAGGGGGACTTCCGCTACTTGACGTACCGCACCACGTCCGCATCGCAGACCGTCACCAGGCCCTCCGGAACGAGCTCGTCGAGTACCGGCAGGAGGGCCGCGACACGCTCGGCGTCGTCGATGACCTGCACGACGATCGGGAGATTGGCCGAGAGATCGAGAATGCCCGAGGAGTGCATCGTCTTGTGGACCCCGAACCCGGCGACCGCCCGGAACGCCGTGGCGCCGGACAGGCCCTCACGCTTGAGGCGATCGAGAAGGACCAGGTAGAGCGGTCGGCCGTGCGAACGATCGGCCTCGTCCAGGTAGATCGTCAGGATCTTCACCTTGCCCTGCACCTTCATGCCCTTCAAGGTACCAGACGGGCGGTCAGAGAACCGATCCAGACGGCCACCAGGCCGACCGCGACGCTACCGCCCAGGTAGAGGGCGGCTTCACCCAGAGCGCCTTCTCGCACGAGCTGCAGGGACTCGAACATGAAGGTCGAGAAGGTGGTGAAGGCGCCGACGAAGCCGACGCCCAGCAACAGCCGCATGGGCGGGGTCAAGAGGCTCCCGTGGTCCAGGGCGAGGGTGCCGATCAAACCCAGGAACCACGAACCGGAGACATTGATGAGAAAGGTCCCGTAAGGAAAGGATGCGCCCAGCCACCGACCTGCGGCCTGACCGGCGTAATACCGGGCGAGCGCGCCCACGAAGCCGCCCAGACCGACCATCCAGAAATCCATGCTTGCCGATCTCCGTTCGAGGTACGGCGCCAGCCTTCTGCCCGCGCGCACCAAGGTGTCGTGCAGGAGCCATCAGCTTGCGCCCGATCTGCAACTGGAATGCGGTCCGGCGGCCAGCGGTTGGAAGGCTATTCGATGAACGTGCCTGTCGAGGCGAGCCCCATCGCCTTCGCCAAGGGTAGCAGGCGCATGGCGCCAGGTCGAGATCTTCCGGACCTGCGGCTCTCCCGGAGCGCGGGTCTGCCGGGCAGCCCGGTTGACGCACGAATCCATGACCTCGTAGGATCGAGCGGCTGCAAGCCAAGATACGGCAAGGGATCGCCACCGCAACGCAGTCGTTCGACCTTGGTCCGGAGGGAAACCATCGATGGAAACCGCAACTAAGCCCGGCAGCTCCGCCGAACTCCGCGAGCACCTCCACGAGACCGTCACCGCACTGGGTCAGCGGGTCAGCGTGCGCCCGTCGGTGGGGCTCATCCTGGGTTCGGGTCTCGGCGATCTGGCCCAAGATGCACAGAACGCGACCAGCATCCCGTATGCCGAGATTCCGCATTTTCCGGTTTCCACGGCGCCTGGCCACGCCGGCAACCTGGTCTTCGGCCGGCTGGGCGGCCAGGAGGTGGTCCTGATGCAGGGGCGCTTCCACACCTACGAGGGCTACACCCAGCCGCAGGTTACCTATCCCGTCCGCGTGATGAAGGAGCTCGGCTGCCAGACCATGGTCGTCACCTGTGCCTCGGGCGGTCTCAATCCCGAGTTCAAGGCCGGCGATCTGATGCTCATCACCGACCACCTCAACATGACGGGAAGCAACCCGCTGATCGGGCCCAACGATCCGGAGATGGGCCCGCGGTTCCCGGTCATGTTCGATGCCTATCGTCCCGAGCTGCGGGCGATCGCCCGGCGCACGGCCGCAGCGCAGGGTGTCCTCTTGAAAGAGGGCGTCTATGCGGGCATCACCGGGCCGGCCTTCTTCACCCGGGCCGAGCTGCGCTTTTTGCAGATCATCGGTGCCGACGCCCTGGGGATGTCGACCGTGCCCGAGGTCATCGTCGCCGTGCACGCCGGCCTCAAGGTCCTCGGCCTCGCACTGGTGACCGACATGGCCCTACCCGATGCCGCGCACCACGCCACGGAGCAGGACGTCCTCGACACCGCGGCGCGCTCGGCCAAGATCTTCCGCAACCTCGTCAAGGGCATCCTCGAGAACATGTCCTGAAGGATCCCGCGGCCGCTTCCCACGCAGCAGGGCGCTTCGGCGAGCCGGCGACCGCCGGTTTGACGCCCACGCACCAACTCTATATTATGGGCGCCTTGACGCCCTGCGAGCGCCATCACGAGGCACTGTAGCTCAGCCTGGTAGAGCAAGCGGTTCATACCCGCTCTGTCACTGGTTCAAATCCAGTCAGTGCCACCTTGAAGGTCGAAGAAGCCATTCTCGCGGCCTGCCAGAGGGGGGAGCTGCCGGTTTCGTGCCGGCTGGTAGTGGGCTTCTCCGGCGGCCCGGATTCGAGCGCCCTGGTGCACGGCCTGGCGAAGATCGGGCGCTGGAGCCTCCTGGCCGCTCATGTCGACCACGGCCTCCACCGCGAAGCTGCGGCGCATGCCACTGCGGCGCAAGGCCTGGCCGGACGGTGGGGGGTCCCGTTCGAGCTCGTGCGCCTGCGCGGGCTGAAGTCGGGAGAGCAGGCAGCCCGGGAGGCAAGGCACGAGGCCCTGGCCGGGATCGCCCGGCGGCTTGCGGCCCATGCCATCGCGCTGGCGCACCACGCCGACGATCAGCTCGAGACGCTGATCTTGCGCCTGGTTCGCGGCAGCGGATCCAGCGGGCTCGCGGGCATGCAAACCCTCGAGATGGGGCCCGCGGGCGTGTTGATCGCCCGCCCCCTGCTCGGGATCCCGCGTCTTGAGATCGACACCTACTGCCATGCTCATGGAATCGAGCCGCTCTTCGATCCCACCAACGCCGATCCCGAGCATGCCAGCCGCAACCGCATCCGCCACCGGGTCGTCCCCGTCCTGCGGGAGCTCAATCCCAGGGCGGCCCGGGCCGCCGAGCGCACCGCCAGGATCCTGGCCGACGAGGACGCTGCACTCGAGGCGATGGCAGAGCAGGCCCTCATCGGCCTGCGCGATCCCGAGGGTCGCCTCGACGCCCGGGACCTGGTCGCTCAGCCCCGGGCCCTGGCCCGGAGGATCCTGCGCCGGCTCGTACCCACGGCAGACTTCGAGCAGACCGAGGCCCTGCTCGGTTTTGCCCGCAAAACGGCTCCGGGCCACACTCACCTGAGAGACGGGCGGCTGCTGGTCCGGTCATCGGGGAAACTCTGGGTAGGTTCCCCCGATGACGGCGCCCACGGCGTGCCCGGGGCCGGCGAGTGCCGATATTGCTTGACGCGGGCACGTCCCGACCCTAGCATGGATACGGAGATTTAGGCGCAGGAGCGTCACGAGGTTCGGTCCGGTTTGAACAAGGTTTGGAAATCCAGCGGGCTCTACATCTTGCTCGTGCTGATGGCGATCGTGTTCATCAGCATGCTGTACAAGCCCACGGCCGCGCCCAAGAACGTCTCGTACACAGACTTCTTGTCGTACGTCGACAGCAACCAGATATCCAGCGTCACGATCGACAACCTGACCGGTGTCATCGAGGCCAAGGTCCAGCCGTCCGCGGTCGCCAAGGCTCACTTGCCCGCCAGTGTCCGCACGGTCGCCCCGGACGACAAGAACCTGGTGAGCGATCTGATGGCCCACAAGGTGGCCATCTGGGGCAAGCAGCCCGATCAGACCAACTGGTGGGTATCGCTACTGTCCTCGATCCTGGTCCCGGTGCTCATCATCGTCGGCCTCTGGATCTTCATGCTCAGGCAGGCGCAGAGCGGCAGCAACCAGGCCATGAGCTTCGGCAAGAGCCGGGCCAAGATGATGGTCGAGAACAAGCCCAAGATCACCTTTGCCGACGTCGCCGGCATCGAGGAGGCCAAATCCGAGCTCCAGGAGATCGTGGAGTTCCTCAAGAGCCCCGAGAAGTTCCAGGCGCTGGGTGCACGGATCCCCAAGGGCGTGCTGCTCGTGGGCGCCCCGGGCACCGGCAAGACCTTGCTGGCCAAGGCCATCGCAGGCGAGGCGGGGGTCCCGTTCTTCTCCATCTCGGGCTCGGACTTCGTCGAGATGTTCGTGGGCGTCGGCGCCAGCCGGGTGCGAGATCTCTTCGATCAGGCCAAGAAGCACTCCCCGTGCATCGTGTTCGTGGACGAGATCGATGCGGTCGGTCGCCAGCGCGGGGCGGGTCTCGGGGGTGGGCATGACGAGCGCGAGCAGACCCTCAACCAGCTCCTGGTCGAGATGGACGGCTTCGAGCCCAACGCCAGCGTCATCATCATCGCAGCGACCAACCGACCGGATATCCTGGACGCCGCGTTGATGCGTCCGGGTCGTTTCGACCGGCGCATCATCGTCGACCAGCCCGATCTCAAGGGCCGCGAGGAGATCCTGCGCGTCCACGTCAAGAACAAGCCGCTGGCCTCCGATGTCGATCTCCTGGTGCTGGCGCGGCGCACCCCGGGATTCACCGGCGCCGACCTTCAGAACATGGCCAACGAAGCGGCCCTCCTTGCGGCTCGGCTCAACCGCAAGGAGATCATGATGGAGGACTTCGAGCACGCCATCGACAAGGTCGTCGCGGGCCCCGAGCGCAAGAGCCGCATCATCACCGACCAAGAGAAAAAAATCATCGCCTTCCACGAGGTCGGGCATGCCCTGTGTGCGCGAGTCTTGCCACACACGGATCCCGTCCACAAGGTCACGATCGTATCGCGAGGCATGGCCCTGGGCCTCACGATGACCCTCCCCGAGGAAGATCGCGTGCTGACCAGCCGCAGCGAGCTTCTCGATCGCATCACGATGATGCTGGGTGGCCAGACGGCCGAGGCGATCAAGTTCAACGAGATCACCACCGGGGCGAGCAACGACCTGGAGCGCGCCACCGAGCTGGCACGCCGCATGGTCACCGAGTGGGGCATGAGCGATACCCTCGGCCCGCTAACCTTCGGCAAGCGCCACGAGCACGTGTTCCTCGGGCGGGATCTGGGCGAGGATCGCAATTACAGCGACTCCGTGGCGGCCCTCATCGACCAGGAGGTCCGGCACATCGTCGAGACCTGCTTGGCCCGGGCCAAGCAGATCCTCACCGAGCAACGCGACAAGCTCGAACTCATCGCGGTTGAACTCATCAAGCGCGAGACCCTCGACGGCGACGAGTTCAACCGCCTCTTCGGCGGCCCCACCCTCTCCATGGAGCCGGTCGGGGTATAGACCGTTTTCAGCTTGAAATGGTCCCTCTGCGCGGTCGCTTCGCTGCGCAACCGGTCCCATTTTGACCCCTTTGCCATATCAACTCAACCGAAAATCGCTCTAGAACCGATTCCACCTGGCGCAGATCGGGCCAGGTGGAATCGGTTCTAGCCAGGAACAGTTAGAACCCCACGAGCTCCTGATACAGGCGGCTCAGGGCGTTGATCGCGTCGTCTCGGTCGGGCCCCTCGAGCGGGCGAATCGCCGATCCCAGAGAATCGAGCAAGCTGCGCCATGGCGCGGCTGGCCCCGCAATGCGCATCTCCTGGAAGGATGCCGACTGCGACACGGCCGCCGCGTTTTCGTCGTCGAAGGCACGGGGGCCATCCCAAGGGATCGAGGAATCGTCGTAGGTCTCCGACAGCGTGCGGGATCGCTTGGGCTCCCGCCCGAGCCGGCGATCGACGTGGGTGGTGAGCTCGCGCACGGGGATCTCCCGCAGGGGACGCTCCTCGTCGCCGAGGTCGAAGTAACCGGTCTCGACCACCCGCCGCTGCTCGGCGGGATCGGGCAGGCGGGCGATCTGCGCGAGCTTGGTGATCTCGAAGTCCCGCTGGGGAAAGCTCGCCGGATCGATCCCCGACGCCTCGAGCATCTTGCCGACCTTGGCCAGCTGGAAGACGAAGGACCGGCTGAACTGAAGCTGCTTGCTGGCGATGTACGCCTCGAAGCTGTCGAATCCCAGAGCCTTGAAGAGAAGGCGTTCGCGAATGCGGTGCACGAGGATCGCCAGCCGGGACAGTGGCTCCTTGACGATCCCCAGCAAGCGATCGAGCTCGGCATCGGCCACCTCGGCCTCGGCCACCTCGGACGCGGAGGGTAGCGCGTCGGGCGGCTGGAGATCTGCGGACACGGCATCCTGCGGGAAGGTGGAAATCTGCGGGATCAGGCTCACGTCGTTCATCCGTCCAGTCTAGCGAGCCGAGAGGACCTTGCGCAACCGGGCCCCGTTTGACTCCTTCGGCCCGAACCCTTCCAGCCGGGAGCCATATCTCTTGCAAGTCAACGGGTCCCTCTGCGCGGTCGCTGCGCTGCGCAACCGGGCCCCGTTTGACTCCTTCGGCCCGAACCCTTCCAGCCGGGAGCACACTAGGTTGGGCCGGGGGCGCAAGGATGATCGTTTCAGCAAGACTGTGATAAGGTAACTTTTAACAGTGCTTTACCGGATCTGGCCCCCAGCTGCCGACAAGTTACCAGGCGTGTGAGTGACCGAGGGGCAATGCCAAGAAAGAAGATCCTGCTGACGGGCCTGGCGGCGATGAGCCTCCTTGCCAGCGCCGGGTGTGGCGGCAATTCGCCGACCTCGGCGGCCCCGATAGCAACGATCCAGCCTCCGGAAACCCAGGTCCCCACCGGGACCACGACCGAGCTCTTCACGAGCAATGTGATCTACCGGATCGATCCCAACATCGTCGTGAGCATGCCGGACATGAACGCCGACATCGCGGTATTCGACCAGAACAAGCCGTACGTGCCCCAGGACGTGCAGGACTACATGATCCAGGTGCACACCTGCCACCTGGGAATCGATCAGGATTCGATGTCCGCCCTGCTGAACAACTACGTGTTCAACTTCCCCGGCTGCCCGATCAGCCATCTCTCGGTCACCTGCCAGAACGGCCTCATCGACATCAAGGCGACCCTCACGAAACTCGGGATCCCGATCCCCACCGAGCTCGAGGGCACCTTGGAGCCAAACGGCCAGGGCCAGATCGTCTTCCATCCGGACACCATCAAGTCGGCGGGAATCCCGGTCAAGGGCCTGATGGGGCTCATCGGAATGGACGTGGCCAACCTCATCAACTCGGCCCCGGATCGGGGCATCGAGGTCCAGGGCAACGACATGGTCATGTACGTCGATCGGATGCTGCCGCCCCCGGAAATCCGCGGGAAGGTCATGGGGGTCACCGTCACGCCCGGAGAGATCGTGATGGACTTCGACGACGGCGTGCACCGTGCTCTCCCGCCCCTGCCCACGCCGGCGAAGAACTTCATGCTGATGTGGGGCGGCAACATCCTCATCAACGACACGCTCAATCTCAACGCCAAGTTCGAGATGATCGACGAGACCCCCGACGATCCGATGTACTACTACATGCCGGTGTACCGGCAGGCCCTGCAGGCCGGGTTCTCGGTC
>JAJXWQ010000120.1 GCA_021781555.1 bacterium | reverse complement strand
GAGCTCTTCGGCGCCGACCGGCGCGTCGCCGGAGGGACCTCGTGGGCCGGGTTCGACCCTTGAGCGCCCGCCTTGTCCCGCCCCGGGCTCCATCGCGGCGATCGCGATCGCCCGCAGGTACCTCGCTGGCGAGAATCCGGCCTGACAGCTCCTGACCGCCGCCAGTTTCACGGCAATTTCCAGTTGAAGATCCTTGAGAGCGCCCCCCGCCTGCTTGCGAATCTCCTTGTTGTCCGTCGCGATTTCGATCTCCGAGAGTCCTTGCACGAACAGGGCCTCGATCTTCTCACCGAAGTAAGCCGACGCCTTGCTGACGCGCTCGATCACGGCGCCATCGGATTCCACGAGTGCGGCCGGCGCCGCTCTGAAGAGGCCCTCGAGCTGCCGGCCGAACCGCTCGCCTACATCCACGATCTCGGCCCGGCACCGCCGGTACAGGTCTGGCCAGTCGTCCGCTCCGAGGACCGTGACGGTGTTGCTGTTCGCCTGCACCAGGCGTACCCATCGGTCCACCCGGAAGCCCAGCTTTTCGAAATCGAAGCACTCCAGCACGAGCCGGCGCTGGTACGCGCGCCGATCGGCCAGAAGATCCTCGGGCCGAGGCAGACGACCCGCCGCCTCGGTGACGAACTCCTGCACCTCGTCGTCGGCCAGCACCGAACCGGCCGAGAGTGGCGCGCTCAGCACCAGGCCCTCGAGGCTCTTGCAGCGGCTCATGGCGACGTAGACCTGGCCCGGCGCGAAGGCGGCCTTGGCATCGATGACGGCATGCTCGAAGGTGAGGCCCTGGCTCTTGTGGATCGTGATGGCCCACGCCAGCTTGAGCGGCATCTGCGTGAACGTCCCGACCTTGCTCGCCACGATCTCCTTGGTGCCCGCATCCATCGCGTACTTCGTGTTGTCCCAGGAAACCGGCCCCACGACGATGTCGCGAGTCTCTCCCTGGCACCTGACCAGAACTTCACTCGCCTCGATCCGCGTGACGCTGCCGATCTTGCCGTTGTAGTAGCTCTTGTCGTGGGAAGGGTCGTTCCTGACGAACATCACCTGGGCGCCCTCCTTGAGCTCCAAGAGCGCCTCGGTCGGGAACATGTAGTCAGGGAACTCGCCCTCGACCTGCGCCTTGAACCGGTGCGAGCTGCCTGACAGCGAAGCCAGCCGCTGGCGGTTGAGGGCTTCAGCCGTCCGGTTATGGGTTGTCAGGGTGATGTAGCCCTCGTCGTCCGGGGGCGTGAAGCCAGGAAGGTAGCGACGGTTGATCTCGGCGAGCGAGGCGGAATCCAGATCGTTGTCGCGGACCCGGTTCAAAAGCTCGATGAACCGGCCATCGGATTGGCGGTAGATCTGCTTGAGCTCGATGGAGACGAGGTTGGTGCGAGCCAGGGCCTGGCTGCAGAAGAAGTACGGCGATCGGTAATGGGAGCGCAGCAGCGCCCATTCCTCATCCTTCGCAACGGGAGCGAGCTGGCTCAGATCCCCGATCATGAGCAACTGCACCCCGCCGAAGGGCGCATCGCTGCGACGGTGCTGCCGGAGGACGGCGTCGACACCGTCGAGCACGTCCGCCCTCACCATGCTGATCTCGTCGATGACCAGCAAGTCCAGGCTGCGGATGATGTTGACCTTTTCCTTGCTGAACCGGTGGTAGGCCCTGGGATCCTGCGCCTCGATTCCGGGAACGATCGGACCGAAGGGCAGCTGGAAGAAAGAATGCAGGGTCACGCCGCCCGCATGGATCGCCGCCACGCCGGTAGGGGCGGTGACGATCATCCGCTTGTCGCAATCCCGCCTCAAATTATGCAGGAACGTGGTCTTCCCGGTTCCGGCCTTGCCCGTCAGGAAGAGGTTGCGGTCGGTCGATCGGACGTATTGCTCGGCCAGCTCTAATTCGGGATTCGTGTGGACCAGCACCGGATCGAACTGCGACATGACCCGCAATCTTACCCTGCGCTTGATGATCCAGACAGGATGGCGTAGATTCTCGGCCACAGGGGCTTGTCTGCCCACGGTTGGCGGAACAAGTTCAGGGGATCTTCCTGCGGGTAGGGGGTCAAGGTAACCGCCATGCGTCTACTTCACACCTCGGACTGGCACCTGGGCCACACCTTGCACGACCTGCCGCGGGATCACGAGCACGGGCAGTTCCTGGCTTGGCTCATGGAGCAGATCGCGGCGCTGGAGGTCGACGCCCTGCTCATCGCGGGGGACATCTTCGACACCTCCAATCCGCCGGCTGCAGCCCAGACCATGTGGTACCGCTTTCTGGCGAAGGCCCGCCGCCGGTTTCCGGAGCTGGACATTGTCGTCATCGGCGGCAACCACGATTCGCCGGCGCGCCTGGATGCCCCCGAGGCCCTGCTTTCCGACCTCGGTGTGCGGGTCATCGGGGGCTTGCCGCGGGATCGGCACGGGCGGCTGGATCCCGATCGCCTGCTTGCCCCGCTGACCGGGCGTGCAGGCGAGGTGGCTGCCTGGGTCTGTGCGGTGCCCTACCTGCGTACTGCGGATCTACCACCGCCGCCCACGGATGGCGAGGATCCACTCATCGCGGGGGTCCGGGCCGTCTATGCCGAGGCGCTCGAGCTGGTTCGAACCCGCCGTCAGCCCGGTCAGGCGATCGTGGCCATGGGCCACTGCTACATGGTCGGTGGCGATATCTCCGACCTCAGCGAGCGGCGCATCCTCGGTGGTAACCAGCATGCGCTGCCCGCTGACATCTTCGCGCCGGAGGTCGCCTACGCCGCGCTGGGCCACCTGCACAAGGCCCAGCGAATCGGCGGCCGCGACCATGTTCGTTACTGCGGCTCCCCCATTCCCCTATCGCTTTCCGAGACCAACTACCACCACCAGGTGTGCCTCGTGGACCTCGACGGCGAGCGCATGAGCGGCCTCGACATCGTCCGGATCCCGCGGTTCACCGAGATCCTTCGGGTCCCGGAAGGCGGGCCGGAGCCTCTGTCGGCCGTGCTGAGCCAGTTGCGGGCACTGCCGGCCAGCGACCCGACCCAGCCCGAGGGGGCCAGGCCCTTCCTCGAAGTCAGGGTCCAGCTCGACCGCCCGGAACCCAAAGCGAACCGCCAGATCGTCGAGGCTCTCGATGGCAAGGATGCCCGGCTGATCAAGATCACTCCCTCGTATCAGGCCCAGGGCCGGGAGATCTTGCTCGGCGCAGGCGTCCGGACGCTGGTCGACCTGCAGGAAGCCGACGTGTTCAGGGCCATCTACGCCAAGGGATACGGTGACGATCCCCCTGCCGAGCTCATGGCCGCATTTCACGACTTGCTGGAAGAGGTTCGGGGCGGTGAGGCGGTGACGCAATGAAGATCCTCGCGATTCGAGGAAGCAACCTCGCCAGCCTTGCGAACGACTTCGATATCGACCTGGCGCGGGGCCCGCTGGGGCAGGTGGGGCTGTTCGTCATCACGGGCCCGACGGGAGCCGGCAAGAGTACGCTGCTGGATGCCCTCTGCCTGCCGCTCTTCAACAAGACCCCGCGGTTGGACAATCAGGGCGGCGTGGAGATCGGCGCCGATGGCGAGGCAGGCCTCAGAGACTCCGATCCCCGCTCGCTGCTCAGGCGAGGCGCCGTGGCGGCGCATGCCGAAGTGGATTTCCTGGGCGTCGACGGCCATTCCTACCGCGCTCGCTGGTCGGTACGGCGCGCCCGCGACCGGGCCGACGGCACCATCCAGGGCGAGACCCTGCAGTTGCTGCAACTGCCCGAGCAGACGGCCCTGGGGGGCACCAAGAGCGAGACGCTGGGCGAAATCGGAGCGCGGCTCGGATTGTCATTCGAGCAGTTCAAGCAATCCGTTCTCCTGGCGCAGGGCGATTTCGCGGCTTTCTTGAAGGCCACGGGAACCAAGCGCGCCGAGTTGCTCGAGCGGATGACCGGCACCGAGATCTACGGCGCCCTGTCTCGCTGCGCGGCAGAGAAGGCCCAAACGACACAAGACACCCTGGCTGCTCACCTCAAGGCCCTCGAGGCCTTTCTGCCGCTTTCCGAGGACGAGCGCGCCGGCCTCGAAGCCAAGCTGGCCTTGCTGCGGGACCAGGCCGGCGAACACGACCGCCTGGTCAAGGAACTCGATGCAGCCGAACGCTGGCATTCGGAGCTTTTGGCCAGAGCCGACAGGGAAAAACAGGCACGAGACGCGGCGGCGACCGCCTCGGCCGACTGGGATGTTGCCCAGCCACGCAAGATCGAGCTCGAGGCCATCCGGGTGGCCCAGCTGTTGCGCGCCGAGCTCGAGGCTGCAGATCGCGCATCGGCAGCCGTCACCACCTCGCAGGACGAGCTGGCCACGTTTGCCGATGCACTGGCCAAGGCGCAGGATGCAGAGGCCAGAAGCTCCGCGGCGCTTCAATCTGCAGATCGCGCGCTGGCTCAGGCGTCGCAGGCGCGGCAGGCTGCCACACCCGAGATCGATCGCGCCAGGGCCCTCGATGTCCAGATCCTGGAAGCCGCCGGGCAAACAGAGGCCAAGGCCAGCAGTTTCAGCCAAGCGGCCGATCGGGCCTCGACGGCGCAGTCGGTGGCCGAAGCTCTCGGCCGCAAGCTGGCCGAGGCAAAAGGCCGCCGCCAGGATGCCCAGGACTGGCTGGACCGTCACCTCGAGATCGCCCCGCTGGCCGGAGAGTGGGGTCGCTGGGAACAGGAACTGAAGCGATTCTCGACGGCGGTCGACGCGCTGGGAAATCTCGGCGAAGAGCAATCCAGGGCGGCCCATGGGCTGGCGGCGGCCGAAAAGGTTCATGTGGACGCGATCGGCGAGGCCGAGAGAGCCGAGCAAGAGGTCGCGACTTCAAAGTCCCGCATGGACCAGGCGGAAGCGGAATCCGCCGCCTGGAACAGCGACGCGCTCGGAGCTGAGCGCAAAGCCCTCGAGCTCCTGCGGGATCGGCTGGTGAGCCTGGAGAACCTTCGCGCCACAGCAGCTGCGGCCCTCGAACAGGCGGCCAGGCAGCGAGAGGCCGAGGTCCGTTTCAAGGAAGCGGCGCGAGAGGCCGAAGTCGCGATCGTGCGCCTTCGGGAAGAGCGCGTCCCTCTCGCCGCCGCGGTCGACGAAGCCGAGCGCTCGCTGAAGGTGCTGATGGCCGCGCAGTCGCTGGACGATCACCGCGCCAGGCTAGTCGCTGGCCAGGAGTGCCCCCTGTGTGGCTCGAAAGAGCACCCGTGGAGCCGGGAGGCCGTTGCGATCGCAGACGCACTCGCCGAGCAAGATGACCGGGTCGCCCACCTGCGCGGGCGCCTCACCGAGCTCGATGCCGGGCTCCAGGAGCACCAGACCGCCCTTGCCCGGGCCAAAGACGATGCCGCCACGGCAGCTGCGCAGGCCGAGCCACTCGAGACCACAGCAGCAGAGCAGCTGCGCGAGTGGTCGAGCCGGCGGATCGAGGCTCGCCAGGCCTGGCCCGACCCGACCCGAACCGAGACCCCTTCCCCCCTCGACCGCCTGGATCCCGACCAGGCCCTACCGCATGGCCACCCGACCGCCCCTGATTCCAGGGAGCGGCTCGGCGAGGCCACGGCTTGCGCCAGGCAGGCGCTCGAGGCGGTGGACGCGGCGCTGGCAAAGGCGCAGGGGGTCGACAAGGCGGCGAAGGCAGCCGCTACCGCGTACCAGCAGGCGCTGGCCGCGGCGGCCGTGGCGAGCAAGGCGGCCAGCGAAGCGCAAAAGAACGTGGAGACCGCGGCGAGCGCTACCCGAAAGCTCGATGCCGACATCGCGGGAGCCACAGCCAAGAGGAACGAGGCGATCGCCACCCTGGCCGGGGCGTTTGCCGATCAGCCGGACTGGGAGGCCGCGCTCGAAGCCGCTCCGGCAGCCTTCGCCAAACAGTGCGGCAAGAACGTCAAGGACTGGACGGCACGGCGGCAGGCACAAACGAACGCCGAGGCCGAAATTTCCGAGCTCCAGCCCGGGCTCGCGGCGGCTGAGGCAGAGGCCAAGACGCGCTCCGAGTCGGCCCGCCAGGCCAAAGACGAGGCGGAGGCTGCCGCCAAGGACCTTGCCGCCAGGCGCGCTGAGCGCGCAGCCCTGCTGGGCGGCGAGACCACGGCCAGCTACGAGGGCACCCTTCAAGAAGCCCTAGCCAGAGCCGAGCAAGCGCGCCAGGAGGTCGCTTCCGAGCACGACGCAGCCACCAGCGCCGTCGCCAGCACCCGAAAAGCGGTCGAGCTCGGGACGAAGGCCCTTGACCAGGCCAGGCGCCAGGCCAGCGACGCGGCCGAGTCCCTGCGCCTCGCCCTCGAGGGTGCCGGGATGGACGCGGCGTCCCTGCGCGCCCGGCTGGCGTTGGGCAAGGCCTGGGTCGAAGCCGAGGACCAGGCGCTCCAGGATCTGCAGCGCCGCCTGACGGAAGCCCAAAAACAGCTGGACCTGCTGGCTTCCCAGCGCGAGGACCATGAGCGCACGGGCCAGCCACGCTGGCCACAAGCCGAGATAGGCCCCTTGCTCGCGACGGCCCGGAGCGCCTACGAAAGCTGCCAGGGGGAGGTCAACACGACCGCAGCCGCCCTCACGGCAGACGATCGCAACCGCGAGCAGGGCGAGCGCGCCGCAGAGGCCCTGAAGGACCTGCAGGCCGCGGCCGAAGTCTGGGGCGGCCTGGCGGCCGTCATCGGGTCGAAGGATGGCAACAAGTTCAGGCGCTTCGCCCAGAGCCTCACGCTCGACGCCCTGCTGGCCCTGGCCAACGAGCACCTGGTGCAGCTGTCACGCCGCTACCGGCTGATGCGCGTGCCCAACACCACCCGCGACGCCCAGGCCCTGGAACTTCAAGTCGTCGACCTGGATATGGGCGACGAGGTTCGCAGCACGAACACCTTGTCGGGCGGGGAAAGCTTCCTGGTCTCGCTGTCCCTGGCGCTGGGGCTGTCGTCGCTGGCCGCGCGCAATACCAAGATCGACTCGCTGTTCATCGACGAGGGCTTCGGCACCCTCGATCCCGCCACCCTAGAGGTCGCGCTGGCGAGCCTCGACGCCCTCCAGGCGGCCGGTCGGCAAGTTGGTCTCATCTCGCACGTCCCTGGCCTCGGCGAGCGCATCGGAGCCCAGGTCAAGGTCGAGCGGCGGGGCACGGGCCGCAGCTCGGTCCGGATCGTCACGGACGGCGCTTCTGGTGGGCCCGTCGCAGCAGTTCCTGGCTGAGCGCGCTACCACCCCACGGCCCGAGCCAGAGCGAGTACCATGCCCTAGATGAACACCGATCCGTTGCCGACCCACAAGAAGCCCGCGACCCATCACCACCACGTCTTCCCCTGGTGGGCCGGGCACCTCCTGGCCAACCCACTGAGGCGCTTGTGGCAAGACCCGGCGACCATCCTGGCCCCGCTCGTGCGCGAGGGGATGACCGTGCTCGAGCCGGGCCCCGGCCTCGGGTTCTTCACCATAGAGCTGGCGCGGCGAGTGGGGCCGACCGGGCGGGTCATCGCGGTGGACGTGCAGCAGCAGATGCTCGAGGGACTCCAGCGCCGGGTAGCCAAGGCCGGGCTAGCCGATCGGGTCGAGACTCGTCAGGTGCCAGCCGACGGCCTGGGGGTGGACGATCTTGCCGGCAAGGTGGACTTCGCGCTGGTGTTCGCCATGGCCCACGAGGTGCCGGACCAGGCGCGCTTTCTCAGCGAGGTAGCGGCCAGCCTGAAGGCCGGGGGCCAGGTCCTGCTGGCCGAGCCCGCTGGCCACGTGACCGCCGGGAAATTCGACGTGACCCGGCGCCTGGCGGGTGACGCGGGGCTCGAGGTGGCAGGTCGCCCGGACATCCGCCGCAGCCGCACCGCGCTCCTCACCAAGGGTAGATAGCTCCGCGCAGCGTGCCGTGTTGGTCCGGTGACAAGAGGAGCGAGATAGCCCGGGCGGCCGAGCCCAGCCACGGGCGAAGGGCTCTCCCGTGCCGCCTCGTTGCCTCCCGCCGTGCTCCCGGAAGGGGTTATGGCCTCCTCCCTGCCGTCAGGTTCGAAGTGGCGCCAGGCATATGAAAAAGTTCCGCATCGATTTGCCGGAGCTCGGCCAGGAGAGCGGTTGGGCCGTCGGATCGGGCTTCGACAGCTGCCAGGAAGGTCGCGAAGCCCCCCCCCTGCGAGTCCCGGCCAGCGTTGAACTTCGCCCCCACCGCGTCGCCCATCCTGCGATAGTCCGCCAGGGTGGTGCGGACGTTGTGGAGCTTGTCCGCTGTCGCGATCAAGAGCGCCTCGGGGGACATCGTCGGGATCGAGGCAAGGTAGATCTCCTTGCGCTCGCGCCAGTGCGGCTTGGGGCTGATGCCCGTGTCGCTGACTTCCGTGACGATCGCGGCCACGCGGGGGCCGAAT
>JAJXWQ010000034.1 GCA_021781555.1 bacterium | reverse complement strand
GCTCCGTGGGGATGAGCGCCACGGGCGTGGCTCCGGTCGGGGCCAGCGCATCGAGGTACATGGCCAGCTTCTCGATGGGGGCCCCATTGACCCTGTTGCCCCAGGTGATCCCGATGTACGGCTTCAGGCGTCCGTCGGAATCCTGCGCAGGAGGTCGCTCGTCGGTTCGAAGGTCCATTGGTGCAAGTCTTCCAGGCTAGGGTAGTGGGTCAGATCGTAGTGGATCGGGGTGACCGAGATGCAGTTGTCCCGGATGGCGGTGACATCCGTATCGTGACCGTCCTCGAGCTCCTCGGCTTCGCCGGCGAGCCAGTAATAGACCTTGCCACGCGGATCGACGCGGCGCTCGAAGACGTCCCGGTAACGCCGCTCGCCCAGGCGCGTGACCCGGACGCCGACGATCTCCTCGGGCTCGACCGCAGGCACGTTGACGTTGAGCAGGACCCGCCGGGCCAGCGGGTGCTGGCCGACCATGCGGACCAGCGCGAGCGCGAAGGCCGCGGCCTTCTCGTAGCCGACGTCCGCGAAGGAAGCCAGGGACAGGGCGATGCACGGGCGATCGAGCAGGATGGTGCCCTCGAGGGCCGCCGAGACCGTGCCCGAGTAGATCACATCCACCCCGAGATTGGGCCCGCGGTTGACGCCGCTGATCACGATGTCCGGCCGGGCATCGCGCATGAGGGCGCCAAGGGCCAGCTTGACGCAATCCGACGGCGTGCCGTTGACCGCCAGGGCCTGGGCGACGCCCTCAAGGCGCTCGTCCTGGATCTCCTCGACGCGCAAAGGCTTGTGCAGGGTCAGTGCATGCCCCGTGGCGCTACGCTCTCGATCCGGAGCGACGACGTGGACCTCGTGCTCTGTGGCCAGGGCCGTGGCCAGGATCTGGATGCCTGGGGCGTGGATGCCATCGTCATTAGAGACCAAAATACGCATGCTTCTTCATGCTACCATGGTTGGCCGCAAGGCCGGTGAAACTGGCTACTCCACAGGCAAGGCAGGTCTGGCCGGCAGGCCCGCCAGCTCGTAGAGGGCCCGGATGTCGAGGTGGGCGCGGACGTGGCGGGCCAGTCGGTCGTACGAGGGCTCCAGGGAATCCCGGCTGGTGGCACCGAGCCGCCGGGCGATCGCCCGGCAGAACTCGGGATTCTCGAACAGACCGTGCAGGAAGGTGCCGACGACGCCGGCGCTGGCCAGGCCGTCGCTTCGGGGCGAACCGCCCGCGCGGTCGCGAACCGCGAAGGCAGCCTCGCCCGTCGCCGCGGCCTGCCCCATGTGAATCTCGTAGGCCGCCAGCTGGCGCCCGGCGAGTTCGGGGAGCCAGGCCCCGCACTCCGCGACGACCTGGCGGGTGGTCTTGTCGGCGGCGAAGCTCGTCTCGAGTTGCAGCAACCCGAGGCCGCGCACCGAGCCCGGCTCCCCCTCGTGGCCCATCGGATCCAAGATCTGCTCGCCCAGCATCTCGTAGCCTCCGCAGATGCCGAGCACGGGCACTCCCGAGGCCGCCAGGCGGAGGATCTCCCGGTCGATACCGCAGGAGCGCATCCAGGCGAGGTCGTGGCGAACCGCCTTGCTGCCGGGCAGGATGATCAGCCGGGCCGCCGCCAGCTCGGAGGCCCGCTCGACGTACCGTACGGCCAGGCCGGCTGCAGGCAGGTACCGGAACTCGTCGAAGTTGCTGATGAAAGGAAAGCGCACGATCGCCACCACCGGCCCGCTGCCCGCGGCCGCCGGCACGTCCAGCGAATCCTCGGCCTCGAGGCGCAGATCGGCCAGATAGGGGACGACCCCGAACACCGACCGACCCGTCCGCTCCCGCAGGAAGTCCAGGCCTGGCTCGAGCAGTTCCCGGCTGCCGCGGAACTTGTTGATGACGAACCCGGCCACGCGGTCGCGATGCGGCCCGAGCAGCTCGAGGGTTCCGATGAGCGCGGCGAATACGCCGCCGCGGTCGATATCACCGGCCAGGAGCACCGGCGCGTCGGCCAGCTCCGCCACCCGCATGTTGGCCAGGTCCCGGTCCATGAGGTTGACCTCGGCGGGGTTGCCAGCCCCTTCGATCACGATCAGGTCGAAGCGTTCCCGGAGCGAGTCCAGCGACTCGCGCACGATCCCCAGCAGCTCCTCCTTGCGCTCGTGGTATGCATCGGCGTCCAGGGCTCCCCAGGGACGCCCCAGGACCACGACCTGGCTGCGGCGATCGGCCTCGGGCTTGAGCAAGATGGGGTTCATGGCAACCTCGGGCAAGAGCCCTGCCGCCATGGCCTGGGCGGCCTGGGCCCTGCCGATTTCCTTGCCGTCGACCGTGACGGCGGAGTTGAGCGCCATGTTCTGCGACTTGAAGGGGGCGACCTTCAGCCCGTCCTCCTTGAAGATCCGGCACAGGGCTGTCACCAGCAGGCTCTTGCCCACCGAAGAGGCGGTGCCCTGGATCATCAGCGTGCGCGCGGTCATCGTGGGTTCCTCGCGGTGGCGGTGGCGACCGCCACCGTTCTCCTTCCGGCGTCTTCGGGGCCTCCGGACGGCGCCATGATTCCGCAGCGCCGCCGATCAGAAGAGCGAGGCCTGCAGCCGCATCGGATCGACCCGCATGGCGTCGACCATGTCCAGGATGAAGCTGAAATCGTGATAGGAGCCCACGAAGTCAAGGTCGTCGCCCGGGAGCACCAGCTTGGGGGCGTCGTCGAATTCCTCGACGAAAGTGTCGTAGAGCCCGTTGAGCTGCTCGATATACTCGCGGGGAATCTCGCGCTCGCAGTCACGGCCCCGCTTGCGGATCCGCCGCATCAGCGTGGGGACCGAGCACTTGAGGTAGACCAGGAGGTCCGGTGGCTCGAAGAAGCGCGCCATCACGCCGTAGAGATCCTGGTAGTTGGAGAAGTCCCGATCCGTCATCATCCCCTGGTCGTGCAGATTGCGGGCGAAGATCGCGCAGTCTTCGTAGATGCTGCGATCCTGCACTACCGATCGGATCCCCGACGTGATGCGACGGTGATTCTCGAAGCGGCGGGAGAGGAAGTAGACCTGAGTGTGGAAACTCCAGGCCTTCATGTCACGGTAGAAGTCGTCGAGATAGGGGTTGTCGTCGACCACCTCGAAGCACGCCTCGTAGCCGAGGCGCTCGGCCAGCCACGTGGTGAGGCTGGATTTGCCGGATCCGATGTTGCCGGCGATGGCGATGAAGGTCTTGTCCGTGCGGCCGTTGTCGGTGCCCATGGCCGAAGATGGTAGCACGTGTTAGACTCCAGGCCATGAATCGGTTGATCGTATGCGCAGTGGGCGGCAATGCACTGATCTCGGACCCCGACCATATTTCCTTCGAGGACCAGGAGGCCGTGGCCCGGCGGACCGCCGAGCGGATCATCGGCATGGTCAAGCAAGGCTGGAAGGTCGCGCTGACCCACGGGAATGGCCCGCAGGTCGGATTCGAGCTCATCCGTTCGGCCGCCGCCGCGGGTCGCACGCCTCCGCTCCCGATGGATGCTTGCGGGGCCGCGACCCAGGGCCTGATCGGCACCATGCTGGTGCGCGGGCTCCGGCATGCTGCGGCTGCGGCCGGGCTTTCGATCCCCATCGTGAGTGTCGTCACCCACATGGTCGTCGACGCAGCCGATCCCGCCTTCGCCAAGCCGACCAAGCCGGTGGGCCCCTTCTACGATGCCGACACGGCCGCCCAGATGGCCAAGACCCAGGGGTGGACGGTCATCGAGGACGCCGGTCGTGGCTGGAGGCGCGTCGTGGCATCTCCGCAGCCCTTCGAGATCGCCGAACTCGACGCCATCCGTGCGCTGGTGGACTCCGGTGCGCTGGTCGTGGCCTGCGGCGGCGGGGGCATTCCGGTCGTCCGCAAGGACGGCGACCTCGTCGGAGCCGCTGCGGTCATCGACAAGGATCTGGCGTCTGGCTTGCTGGCCAAGAGCCTCGGCGCCGATCGCCTGATCGTGGCGACCGATGTCCGGCGCGTCCAGCTCGATCGCGGGCGCCCGGAGCAGCGCGACATCGACCGCCTCACCTCCGAGCAGGGCTTGCGCTACCTGGCCGAGGGGCAGTTCCCGGCCGGCAGCATGGGGCCCAAGGTCCGCGCCTGCGCTGAATTCGTGGCGTCAGGCGGGTTGGCTGCAGCCATCTGTCACCTCGACGATCTCGCCGAGGCTGCCGATGGAAAGGCGGGCACCCAGTTCGTCCCCGAGGCCGCCCTGGTCTAGCCGGGTCTCGGCTGGAAGGGAGCGGGCCCGAAGGAGTCAAGCGCGCCCAGATTGCGCAGCGAAGCGACCGCGCAGAGGGCCCCGTTCAAACTGCAAAAGGCCTAGCTGGCGGGCGCCATCACCTTGAGCGCCTTGGGCACCATGTCGACGACCAGTGGGGTCGTCCCGAAGGGGTCGCCGTCGATCTGGACCGGCACCGGACGCGCGGTGCGGACCTCGATCTGGCGGAAGGTCAAGAACTCGACGTCCGTCCACTCCTTGAGGTGGCGCGCTGCGATCGCCACGAACTCCCACCAGGCTGACAGGAACGACTGCCCGCGGAAGAGCGCCGCGTTGAACAGGCCGTCGTCGACCGTCGCCTCCGGGGTGATCTTGAGGAAATCGGCCCCGAAGAGTCCGGTGTTGCTGATCGCCAGCATGAAAGACAGACGCCGGCACCGCCGGCCGTCGATCAGCAGGCGCATCCGGCTCGGCCGGTGGGTGAACGACGTCGTCACGGCAGAGACGACGTAGGCACCCTTGCCCAGCGCGAGCTTCATCTCGGGGAGTATCCCGTGGACCGTGGCGGCATCGAATCCGATGCCGACCATCTCGCAGAAGTAGCGGTCCGGCTTCCCCGGCCAGCTGGCCTTCCCGACGTCTATATGCCGCGAATGACCCGTGACGAGGACCTCGGCGGCCTCTTTCGGATCCAGCGGGATCCCCAGTTCGCGGGCCAGGATGTTCGCCGTGCCCACGGGGATCAACCCCAGGGCGACATCCGTGCCGATCAGGGGCTGGATGACCTCGTTGATCGTTCCGTCTCCGCCTGCCACGACCAGGAGCTTGCAGCCGTCCTGGACGGCTCTCGCGGCGATGCTGCCGGCGCTCCCCGGGCCGGTCGTGCCTTGCTGGGCCACCCACCAGCCAGCTTCCCGCAGGCGCCCGCTGACGATGCCCCAGTCAAGCTGGGCACGGACGGTGCCGGCAGCTGGGTTGACGATGAGGCACGCCTTGGGGCCCGGCCCCGGCAAGGCTCGGCCCCAGTAAACGTGCGGTGATGCGAGCATGGGTCCCGATCGTATCACCTGCAGGGCCCCTGACGGGCTGGAGTGCTCCCGGTTTGCGTGGATCGGGTCCGGGGAGTCGAACGGGGCCCGCTTGCAAGGCGGTGCCGGACGCACGCAAACGCGGCGAGGGAGCCGTTCTAGAGTGCTCCCGGTTTGAATGGATCGAGCCCGATGAGTCAAACGGGGCCCGGTTGCGCAGCGAAGCGACCGCGCAGAGGGCCCCGTTCAAACTGCAAAAGGCCTAGCTGCAAAAGCTCTACCCGGAGCGTTCAGTCCTCGGCGAAGCTGGCAAGGAATTCCTGGATGTACGGAATGACCTTGGGAGTCTCGCGCATCCCCGTGTGGCTGTAACAACACAGCGCGACGTTCGTGGCGCCGTCCAGATGGGCGCTCGTGTAGGGGATCACGATGTTGTCGGTGTAGGAGTAGAGGGAGAGCGTGGGTACCGTTTCGTGGACGGCGTCGAGCTTCGTCACCAGCGGCGAGTTGAGCGCCAGATCGGCCTTGGCCCCCCCCTCGGCGAAGACCGAGGACAGGGTGCCATGGTTGGGCGTCGCCAGTGTCACCAGGGCCTTGACCTTGCTCGCGCCCCCGAGGAAATCGTCGTAATAGCGGGCATCGAGCCCCCCCATGCTGTGGCCGATGAGGAAGATCTTGGCGGCGTGCTGTTCGGCGAGGATCTCGTCGACGCACCGGGCGACCTGCTGGGCGTTGTCGGCGACGGCGGCATCCGCCGGTTGGATGTCCACCGTATACGTTGCAAAGCCGAGGCTGGCCAGCATCGACGCCAGGTAGGTCTCGTCCGCGTGGGTCCCCATGTAGCCGTGGATCAGCAGCACGGGGGGACCCGAGCCATGGATGTCGTACAAGGTGTGGCTCATGGCCGGGCCAGTGGCATCCAGGGCGTCGAGCGGCGTCAGGAGCGAAGCTGCCGGCGCAGCGGCCGGGGGCTTGACCTGGCCGCAACCGGTCAACGCCGCGGCCAGGGCCGCCAGACCGAGAAAGCGAATCTTCATCGTAACCTCTCGCGCTCGCGATGGAGATCAGTTCACGTAGATGGGATTGGTCAGGGCGGTCATCGACCACCATTGCCCGGGATGTTGCTTGAGCTCCGCCCGGACGTAGTCCTTGACGTTGGGGACTCCGACCGCCGAGTACGGCACGTAGGCGTCGTCCGTCATCACGGGGTACGAGCCGACCTGCCCGGCCTTGCCGTAGAATTCGACCGTCAATCCCTTGCCGCCGAGGACGTGGGCGCGCATCGGAATCGTGCCGTCCTGAGCGACGTTGATATCGTCCCCCTGGATCGCACTCCAGGAGCCGTCATGCTTGGGGTCTGCCTCGAGAACGATCTTGGCGGCGGTGTCGCTCGACTCCACCGAGACATGGCCGTCGGCGATCGCCTGCTTGACCCCCTCGGGCGAGTGCTCCGAGGCGAACAGGAGGTCGACGGGCTTCACCGGCGAGCTCCCCGGTAGGCGCGGGAACTTGGTCCACCAATCGCCGTGGAAGTCCGACCCCCCGACGGCGGTGAGGTGCCGACCCTGCTTGAGCATGGAATCCCACCAGCTGAGCGCCTGCGCGTTGTGTGAGATCGGATCGCTCAGGGCCCACTGTCCGTTCCAGACCTCGACCCCGCCGACCTCCGGCTGGAGGACCGGCCGGGTGGCCCAGGCGTTGCCGTCGAGGTAGGGGTGGTTCGCCACGATGAAGGCATTGCGTGCCTTGGCGAACGGGATCATCTCGTCGATGGTGGCGTTGGTCGGAATGTTCGTCGTTCCGGTCAGGCCGATGAGCCCGGCGTGCCCCTGCACGGTCATGCCCGTCTCCCGGAGGGCGCCCCATTCCATGCCCGGGGTCATGATCAGCTTCGACTCGGCGGCCTGCCATTCCGGGGTCAAGGTCCCGCCCATCGAGTTGTGGTCGGTGAGGATCATGCCGTCGACACCGGCTTTCTCGAGGCGCTGGATCAGATCGGCCTCGGGCTCGTTGGCATCCGGCGAATACGGGGTGGTGTGCAGATGATTTGCGACGGTGAGCCATTCGCCGGTCCGCGTGGCCGGGGCCGGCATGCGGCCTGCCGCAGCCGCGGTCGCGGCATCCAGCGCTGCCCCGGCCGGCGGGTCGGGAAGCGCCCGGGCAGCTCCCGCGAGAGTGGCGACGGCTTTCGAGGATAGCTCGAGGCTATCGCCGGCAAGCTTCCCGCCGGCGGCCCGGCCGCTCGCTGCCAGGCCCTCTGCGGCTTTGTCGGCCGCTTGGACCACCTGCTTGCTGTCTGCGGCGACGGCTGACGTCGCTTTCTTTGCGACGCCCTTCAAGAGGCGATCGGCTACCGCACTCAGACCCACGATCCTACTCCTCTCCACGTGCCGCATCCGGCTCCACCCAGTGATGGCCCATGCAGCTTTCAGCCGACCTTAAGCTTTTGATAAGGCCGGCGGGGGCCGCGGTTCGCATCGCACCAGGACCGTTCGGGCGGTCAAACGGCGGCGGGAGAAGCACCGTGCGAAGACTTGGATGCTGGCACGGGCAGGCACTGCTATCATGGCGTCCAGCGCCCGTTCCGAGTACCAGGAGTGTCTCGACCAGGCCCACGCGCTGCTGCTGGCCGCCCGGCTCGCGCCAACGCCCCGCCGCGGGTGAAGACCGTGCGGGCACCCGGTGGCCGGGGGCCGAACGAGGAGCGACGATAACTACCATGTTCAGCTTGATCCCCCGGGAGATCGCATTCTTCGAGCTGCTGGACCAGGCCGCACGCAACGCCCTGGTCGCGGCGCGCGAACTCCGGGACCTGCTCGAAGACTACCGGGATACCGAGACGCGATTCCTCGGCATCCGGCAGCGTGAGCGCGAGGGCGATCGCATCACCCACGAGTTCCTCGATCTCCTCGATCGCACCTTCGTCGTGCCCCTCGAGCGTGAGGATCTCTACGGTCTGATCCGGGCGCTCGACGACGTCGTGGACACGATCGACGCGGTCGCCGGCCAGGTCGTGCTGTACCAGATGCCCCGCCCCAGCTCGCATGGCATCAGCCAGGTGCGGTTGCTCGTCAGGGGCTGCGAGGCCATCGATCAGGCCATCCCCCTCTTGCGCCAACGCCGCCTCTTGAGGGAGATCGACGGCTATTGCATCGAGATCAACCGGCTCGAGAATCTCGCCGATTCGGTCGTGCGCGAGGCGCTGATGGAACTCTTCGCCCATCCCACGGATCCCCGCGAGGTCCTGAAGTGGAAGGAGTTCTACCAGGTCCTCGAGGACGCCATCGACCACACCGAGAACGTCGCCGACTGCCTGCGCGGGATCGCGATCAAGGCCATCTGAGGCGGCTGGGGAGGACGCGCCCCCGCCGTGCGCCTCGGCCTGGTTGCCGTGCGCCCGGCCGCCCGGCGGAGCCAGGGGGATCGGCGGGCGGCCGGGGGACTGGCGGGTTTCCGGGGGACTGAACGGACTACGGAGCCTGTCAGATCCGAAGAAGTTCGCCTGAAATCTTCACAGAGTTGGCGTAGGTTGTGGACTGTTAGTCCGGTGTATGGTAGCCTAGCGTCACAAATCTATAAATGGTTGCGTGCTCTGGCCGCCTTTTCTGTAAAGATTTACGACACACCGCCGGACCTTCCGGTGAAACTTGCTCGAAATGGGTGCCTCTGGCCACCACCGACCTTTCGTGTTCGAGAGGAGTAGGAAGCGTATGGTCGGCAACAAGCCGGGTCCTGCCAAGGGCGACCCGCGGATGGTAGAAGCCGGAAGGCGGGGAGGTCAGACTGTAAAGGAAGAGCGCGGACGCGAATTCTTCCAGCAGATCGGTCAGAAGGGCGGTCAGGCCACCAAGGCCAAGTACGGCCCGGAGTTCTTCTCCAGCATCGGCCGCAAGGGCGGCGAGGCGGTGAAGAAGGAGCGCGGGGTGGAGTTCTACAGCTCCATCGGGCGCAAGGGCGGCTCGACCTCCAGGGCCGGCCGCACCAAGAAGATCGGTCCGGCAAAGTAGCGGGCCACCGGCCCGGACGCGCCAGGGCGAGCAACCCGTGGTCGTCGGGGTCCGGGATCGATTCGAGCGGGGCTCCGGCAGCACCGGAGCCCTGCTCGTGCGATCGGGGCGGGCCGTGCGGTAACATTCAGGGATGTCTCTTGACAGTGCGCGGCAGATCCAGGCCCGCTTCGCGTGCGGCGAGGTCTCGGCCCAGGAGATCCTCGAGGCGTCCTTCGCGCGCATCGATGCCATGGACGACCGCGTCGGTGCTTTTCTGACCCTCATGCGCGATCGTGCGATGACCCGGGCCAGGGATCTCGATCGCCGCCGGGCGTCGGGAGAGGACTGCGGGGTGCTGGCCGGCGTGCCGGTCGCGATCAAGGACAACCTCTGCACGCGCGGGGCCCGGACCACCTGCGCCAGCCGCATGCTGGCCGACTTCATCCCCCCCTACGATGCGACGGTCGTCGGCCGGCTCGAGGCTGCGGGCGCCGTCATCGTCGGAAAGACCAACCTCGACGAGTTCGCGATGGGATCCTCGACCGAGAACAGCGCGCTGGGGCGCACGCGCAACCCCTGGGATCTCGGGCGCGTGCCGGGCGGGTCCTCGGGCGGGTCGGCCGCGGCGGTGGCGGCCGGGATGGTCCCGATCGCCCTTGGCAGCGACACCGGCGGCTCGATCCGGCAGCCCGCCGCGCTCTGCGGCGTGGTGGGCCTCAAGCCCACGTACGGAGCGGTATCGCGCTACGGCCTGATCGCCTTTGCCAGTTCCCTCGATCAGGTCGGGCCCCTGACCGGCTCGGTCGAGGATGCCGCCCGGGTCCTGCGGGTGATCTCGGGACCCGATCCCCGGGATTCGACCAGCTTGCCGCAGGCGCTTGCCCTCCCCGAGCGGCTCGAGGGCTCGCTCCGGTCGCTCCGCGTCGGCCTCATCGCCGAGCTCGATACGGATGGCGTCGACCCCGAGACGCGGGCGGCCGTCCAGCGGGCGGCGGATTGGTTCGCCCGCAGCGGTGCCAGCGTGGAGCGCGTGTCGCTTCCCGCGATCGATCACGGCATCGCGGTCTACTATCTCATCGCCACCGCGGAGGCCTCGGCCAACCTGGCCCGCTACGATGGAGTTCGCTACGGCTGGCGCGCCGATCGCTCGGACCTGCTCGGCATGTACCGCCAGACTCGCGACCAGGGCTTTGGCCCCGAGGTCAAGCGGCGCATCATGCTCGGCACCTATGCACTTTCGGCTGGTTACTACGAAGCCTGCTACCAGCAGGGGCAGCTCGTACGGAGCCGGCTGCGCCAGGATTTCGAGGCGGGCTTCGAGCGCTTCGACCTGCTCTTGTCACCTACCAGCCCCCAGACCGCGTTCGCCCTTGGCGAGAAGGTGGACGATCCGCTCGCGATGTACCTCGCCGATGTCGCCACGGTGGGCGCCAATCTCGCCGGGATCCCGGCGCTGTCGCTCCCGTGCGGATTCGATTCGCGAGGGTTGCCGATCGGCCTGCAGCTCATGGGCCCGGCACTGTCGGAGGCACGCCTGCTCGGAGCCGCCCTGGCGTTCGAGCACGCCCACGATTACGCCGGCCGGCTTCCGGCGGCGATCGCCGGTCCGGTGCAGCCATGAGAATCGAACCCGGAAACAGGACGGGAAGAAGCCGGTAAACGATGTCCACCACGCCCACGTACGAAGCCGTCATCGGGCTCGAGGTCCACGCCGAGCTCCTCACGGCGACGAAGATCTTCTGCGGGTGCGCCGCAAGGTTCGGTTCCGAGCCCAACACCGACGTCTGCCCGGTCTGTGCGGGCTTCCCTGGCACGCTGCCGGTGCTCAACGGCAAGGTCGTCGAGTTCGCCATCATGACCGGCCTGGCGCTGCATTGCGACATCGCGCCGCGGTGCAAGTTCGATCGCAAGAACTACTTCTATCCAGATCTCCCCAAGGGCTACCAGATCTCGCAGTACGACCAGCCCATCGCCACGAAGGGCTTTCTCGAGGTTCGGGTGGCAGACGCGACGACTCGCGTCGGTGTCCACCGCGTCCACATGGAGGAAGACGCCGGCAAGCTCGTTCATGTGGGTGCCGCGGGCCTGGCTGGAGCCGAATACAGCCTCGTGGACCTGAACCGGGCCGGTGTGCCGCTGCTCGAGATCGTCTCGGAGCCCGACATCCGCTCGAGCGAGGAGGCCCGCGCCTACATGGCCGAACTCCGCCTCCTGCTGCTTACGCTGGGGGTCAATGACGGACGGATGGAGGAGGGATCCCTGCGCTGCGATGCCAACGTGTCGGTGCGGCCCGCGGGCAGGGCCGAACTCGGTACCCGCACCGAAGTCAAGAACCTCAACTCCCTGCGGTTCCTGCAGAAGGCGATCGATTTCGAGATCGAACGCCAGATCCGGGTCCTCTCCGAGGGGGGCGCCGTGCTTCAAGAGACCCGGCTCTGGAGCGAGGAGCGCCAGGTCACCTACGCCATGCGGAGCAAGGAGGAAGCCAGCGACTATCGCTACTTTCCCGAGCCGGACCTGTCCCCGCTGGTCATCGATTCCGGCTGGATTGCCGACATCCGGGCCAGGATGCCCGAACTCCCGGCGGCTCGTCGTACGCGTCTGGTCGACCTTGGCCTCTCGTCCTACGAGGCCGGCGTCCTGGTCGATCAGGGGGAACTCGCGGCGGCCTTCGATGCGGCCGCGAAGGCGTCGGCATACCCCCGGGCCATTGCCACCTGGCTCATCAAGGACGTCACGCGCCTGCTCAACGAAGGCAAGCTCCGCCTGGCGGAGCTTCCGTTCCAGCCCGAGCACCTCGCTCGCCTGGTCGACCTGGTCGAGACGCGGGCCATCACCGTCGCCGCGGCGCGACAGGTGCTTGCGGCTCTGGTGACCGAGGGCAAGGATCCGGCCGCGCTGGTTGCCGAGATGGGTCTGGCGGCCATGGCCGACGACGCTGCCTTGCGGGAGATCATCGAGCGGATCCTGGACGCCCACCAGGCACAGGTGGCGGAGTTCAAGGCCGGCAAGACCAAGGTCGTGGGATTCTTGACCGGGCAGGTCATGCGGCAGACTCAGGGCCGCGCCCAGCCGCAGCAGGTGAATGCGCTGCTCGAGGAAGCGCTTGCGCGGCGCTAGAGCCCGCGTCGTCGTCGTGGGGGGGGGCGCCGCCGGGATGATGGCGGCCATCGCGGCGGCGGGCGAAGGCGCCAGCGTCTTGCTGCTGGAGAAGACCGCGCAGCTCGGATTCAAGATCGCGATCTCGGGGGGCGGGCGTTGCAACCTCACGAACGCCGAGTCGGACGTGCGCGCTCTGGTCTCGATGTACGGCGGCAACGGGAGGTTCTTGCAAGGTGCCCTGCGCGCCTTCACCAAGGACGATCTGCTCGAACTTCTTGCTGGCCGCGGAATCCAGACCAAGGTCGAGGCGCCGTATGGCAAGGTCTTTCCGACGAGTGATCGAGCCAGTGACGTGGTCGCGGCTCTCGAAGCCGAGCTGCGAGACCGCGGCGTCGAGGTCCGGTGCCACGCGCCCGTCTGCCGGATCCGCGTGAATGCGGGCACCCCGGGCGGATCGCCGGGAGGAGCGATGGCTTTACGGAGCCGGGTGATCGGGGTGGAGCTCGAGGGCCGCGAGGTCGTCGGCGCCGCCGCCGTCGTCGTGGCCACCGGCGGTCGATCCTGTCCGCGCTCCGGCTCGACGGGCGACGGCTACGCCATGGCAGCCGAGGTCGGCCATCGCGTCGAACCGGTGTGGCCATCGCTGGTCCCCCTGCGGGTCGCTGGAACCCGCGCCCTGTCGGGTGTCGCCTTGCGAGGGATCGCGGGAACGGCGATCGTCGGGGGGAAGCTTGCTGGCCCGCGTTTCGAGGGCGACGCGCTGTTCACGCACTTCGGGCTTTCGGGGCCGCTTGTACTCCAGCTCAGCCGGGCGGCGGCCAGCGGTCTGCACCGCGGGCTGCCGGTCGAGCTTCGCTTCGATCTGCTGCCACTCGTTCCGGCCGAAGCCGTCGACCGGCTGATCCAGGATCGCTGCGGCGCGGCGAGTCGCTCCCTGGTCAGCAAGATCCTGGCCGATTTCTTGCCACGATCGGCCGCCGAGGTCTTCCTGCAGTCAGCTGGTCTTTCCCCCGAGCGGCGCTGTGCGGATGTGACGCGCCAGGAGCGCACGGCGCTCGCACGCGCACTCAAGAGCTGGTCATTCGCGATCGAGGGATGGCACTCCTTTGACGGCGCAGAGGTCACCGCTGGTGGCGTCGCCGTAGCCGAGATCGACCCGCGAACCTTCGCGTCGCGAAAAGTCGACGGGCTTTACTTCGCCGGAGAGGTCATCGACGTGGATGGATACGTCGGCGGCTACAACCTGCAGGCCGCCTGGTCGACCGGCTGGGTCGCCGGACGCGCTGCGGCGACGCAACCGGGCCCCGTTTGACTCCCCGGAAATCTTCTCAGCTCAACGGGTCCCTCTGCGCGGTCGCTGCGCTGCGCAACCGGGCCCCGTTTGACTCCTGCGGCCCGATCCCGTCCGGGCCAAGGGCTCTAGCCGACCTCGGTCTTGGCCCTGGCCCACAGCGACAGCAGCTCGTCGAGGCTGCGTCCCTCGATCGATCCGCCCGCAAGCCTTTCGACCGCCTCGAAGCGGCGCTTGAACCGGACATTGGCATCGCGCAGGGCCTGCTCCGGATCGAGCTTCCAGAACCTCGCCAGGTTGACCGCTGCCGTGAGGACATCGCCGATCTCGTGGTTGACGGCGGCCTGGCGATGCTCGTCCTGCCAGGGCTCGGCGCCGCTGGCTGCGTCGAACTCGTCCTGGAGCTCGGCGACCTCCTCGTGAAGCTTGCTCACCGCCCCGAGCCAGGTCCCCCACTCGAACCCTACCCGGGCGGCCCGGGACTGGAGCTTCTCGGAGGCGGTCAGGGCCGGTAGCGCCAGGGGGACGCCGGCAATGGCGCTGGTGCCCTGGGGCTTTTCCCGGGCCTTGAGCTCCTCCCACCGGGCCAGGTGCTCGGAAGCCGTCTGTGCCTGCGGTTCGTCGCCGAAGATCTGCGGGTGGCGGGCCACGAGCTTGTCACAGATGCGATCGGCGATCTCGGTGAGCGTGAAGCGGCCGTCCTCCGTCCCGAGCTCCGCGTGGAACACGACCTGCAAGAGCAGGTCGCCGAGCTCTTCCTCGAGCGCATCGTCGTCGTGCGTGTCGATCGCCTCGACGACCTCGTAGGCCTCTTCGATGCAGTAGCGGCGCAGACTCGCGTGCGTTTGCTCGCGATCCCACGGGCATCCGCCCGGCGAGCGCAGGCGGCGCATCAGCGCCTCGAGTCGCCGGACACCTCGGACGGGGCCGGGCGGCAGGTAGAGGCTCGTCAGGTGATCCACCCAGGGCAGGCGATCGATCTGGAAGAGGGGTACGGTCTCGATGCGCTCCTGGCCGGGCACGCCAGCGGCACGGAGCACGGTCGCCGGGTGGTCGTCGGCGTAGTGCGCCATGAGGGCGATCTTGGCCTCCGAGGCTCGCTGCGGTGAGAAGACCTGCAAGATCAGGGCGGGGCGATCGGGCAGCAGGTCGGGCGGACGGTCGTGACCCTGGCTTGTACCGAAGGTCAGTGCATCCAGCACCTGCAGGCCCGCAGCGGGGTCGAGGCCAAGTCGCGCAAAGATCGCGTCCAGCGCCGAGATGCCGGCGACCACCTCCACGGGCACTTCGCCTTGGTCGAGGAGCAAGGCCACCGTATGCTCCCCGACCAGCGGATGGCCCGGGACTGCGTAGACGATGTCCGCGCCGGCGCCCTCGGCAAGCAAGCGCCGGACGATGCCCCGGTACACCTCTTCGAAGGTGCTTCCGTCCTGGTAGAGGCGATCGAAGCTCTCGAAGCGGAGCCCCCACTCGCGCAGGGTGGCGACCGTCGGATGGATGTCGGTACGCAGGAACAGCCGGATTCCACCGCCGGAAACCGCATCCGCTGCCCGAGTGGCCGCTGCTTCGGGCGAGGTGGGCTGGCCCCCAGGCACCCCCGGGCTGCCGGCAGCCTTGAGGATGGCGCTGGCCCTGCTGGTGAGATCCTCTGGGTCGCCCGGTCCGAGGCCAACCACCGTGATCATGGTTCTAGAGTGCTCCCGGTTTGAATGGATCGAGCCCGAAGGAGTCAAACGGGGCCCGGTTGCGCAGCGAAGCGACCGCGCAGAGGGCCCCGTTCAAACTGCAAAAGGCCTAGTGGGTAGCTCCGGCGGTCGTGGGAGGAACGGCCGACCCGGCAGCGCCGGGGCCCAACGCCGCTTCGGCACCGGTTGCCGGGGCCAGCGGTTCGAACTGCGGCCGGATGTAGACGTGGGCCTGCTGGCGGGCCTTGGCTTCCCAGGCCTGGAACTCGACATCCTGCTGTTGCTGCAGGAGCTGCTGGATCACCTGTGCGCGGACCTTGGCGAAGGGCTCGGTCCGGGCGGGCCGATGCGGCCCCCCCTTGATGATGTGATAGCCGAACTGCGTGTGGACCGGGCTCGAGATCTCGCCCGGCGCGAGAGCGAAGGCGGCCTTGTCGAAGGCCGGAACCATGCGTCCCCGCGGGAAGAAGCCGAGGTCCCCGCCTTTGTCCTTGGAGCCGGCATCGAGCGAGTACTTCCTGGCAAGGGCGGCAAAACTCGCCCCCTTCTTGAGCTTGGCCTCGATCTTGGCAGCCTCCGCGGGGGTCTTGACGAGAATGTGTGAGGCCTCGACCTCCTCGGGCCGGGTGAACTGATCCTGGTGAGCCTTGTAGAAGGAGCGAGCCGCAGCCTCGCTGACCGTGGCATCCTTGGTGAGGACGTCGCGAAGCTTGCGGACCATGACCCCGTCCCGAACCTGCTTGCGCAGGGCATCCTCGCTGATACCGGCCTTGTCGAGGGCCGCATGGAAACTCTGCTCATCGGGGAACTGCGACCGAATGGCGCCGAGCTGCGCCTGCACCTCGGCGTCGCTCACCGTGATGCCTCGGGACGCTGCCTCGTCGAGGAAGATCTGCCGGTCGATCAGGGAGGCGACCGCCTGCCGCCGGGCTCTTGCCAACATTTCCTGGCCCTGCGGCCCGGCGAGGTCGACCCCGAGCTGGCTCTGGATCTGGTGACGCCGCGCTGCCATCTGGAAATCATAATCGGCCTTGTCGAGGCGGTGGCCATCGACCGTGCCGATATAGGCATTTGCGCGGGTCACCGAGTAGACGGTGGCGCCTGCTGCGCCTGCGACCGCCAGTGCGGAAACCAGGCCGACCACGGCGAGGCGCGCCGATCGCGCTGCCCGCCGGGCCGGCTCTGGGTTGCTGGCCGAGGACGGGGCGTTGTTGTCGTTGTTGCGTTTTGACATCGTGCGGAGCGTAGTCTCGTGGTCGTCAGGAACAAACGGAGTCCCAGTCTAGCACGGAATCCTGCCCGAACCGGCCTTTGCCTCGGATCTCGGGCGGCCTTCGCGGCGATCGGCGGGTCACGAGGAGGTGTGATGTTGCTGCTGATCTGCCATGCGGGCGGCTTGCCGGGCGGCCGTAAAGATCTCGTCGGGGGTCCGGGAGATCAGCGCCTCGAGCGCCTGAGCGCTGGCCTTCTCGACGCGGTCCACGGCCTGCTGGAGGAACGCCAGTTGCTTTTCAGGGTGAGCGTTCCAGTCTTGTTGCTCGGCATAGACCTGCTGGGTCGTCAGGTCCGCGACCCCCTGCCATAGCGTGGCGACCAGCGCCTTGGCCTGCTCTGGCGTCAACGCGGATATACGCTTGTCCAGGGCATCGTAGGGAGATTTGAGCGCCGCCGGGATGGCGGCGGGCTGGGTCGTGGACGTTCCGGCAGTGGCCGATTGCAGCGCGCCCGGCGGGAGCGCTGCGCCGACCTGGCTAGCCTCTCGGTCGGACATGGCCAGGACCTGGCCTACGATCTTGGTGAGGTAGTCCAGGGCGAGATCTGGATGCTGCTTCCACTGGCTGGCCTGCCGCAAGAGACTCTGCTGGGTCTTGTCCTTGATGTCCTGCCAGATGAGGGCCGACATGGCCTCCTGGTGCTGGGAGTCGAACTTCTTGACCTCGTCAGCTAGCTGCTGGTACTGCCGAGAGATCGTCGGAGGGCTGCCGGCCTCGAGGACCCAGCGATCGGCCGATCCCACGCCGGCAGAGCTTTCGGGGCTGCTGGATCGAGGCCCGAGGCCGGCTGGCAGGGTCGCGGCGATTCGGGTGACCTTGATCCAGGCTCCTGGCTGCAGGAGAGCCTGACGTGCTGGAGGACCGGTCCGGGCGACGGCGGACGCCGCGCGCTCCGGTCCGACGGTCCCAGCTGGCGTCTGGCCGCATCCGAGGCTCGCTGCCGCCACGGCAAGCAGAAAAGCGCGATCCCATCTCGGCACGGTTTCCTCCCTTCGCGATCCCCCACACGTCCCGTGGGGACAGCGAGCCCTGGCCCCCCCGCACGAGGGCTCGCTGTCGGCCTTCGAGTGTAGGGTCCCGCACCCGGATCGGCGACGGCCGCTCCCCTGGCGGATCCTCGGCGCGACGTCCTGAGCATCGAGATCTCGGGCCGGGGGGAGAAAGCATCGCGCGCCTGCCCGCGCAGGCGCTCGCCTGCCCGTGATCCCCGTCACCTGGTAAGATGGATGTATGGCGATCGCCATCTATCCGGGCAGTTTCGACCCGATCACCAACGGCCATCTCGATATCCTGGCCCGCGCCGTCGGCGTGTTCGACCGGGTCATCGTCGTGGTCCTGTCCAACACGCGGAAGGCGGGCCTGTTCACCCACGCCGAACGCGTCGAGATGATCCACGCGGTGGTGGCCAGCGATCGCGTATCCGTGGAGAGTTTCTCGGGCCTGACGGCCGATTTCGCTCGCATGCGCGGAGCGCGGATCCTCATCCGGGGCCTGCGGGCGGTCTCGGACTTCGAGGCCGAGCTCCGGATCGCCCTCACCAATCGCAAGCTCAATCCGGATCTTGACACCGTTTTTTTGATGACGAGTGCCGAGAACCTCTTCCTGTCTTCTTCGACGGTACGGGAGGTCGCCTCTATGGGAGGCGACCTGACCGGTATGGTCCCGCCCGTGGTGGGCGAGCGGCTCCGCCGGAAGTTCGGCCACGTCGAACGGTCCGAGCCGATTGCCGTCAATTCCGAGGCATGATGGCGGCAGCTACCGGGCAGGATCGGCGCAGCAGCCTCACGGATACCCAAGCAAGGGAGCGGCCCTGACGGGCCTTTCAAGCAGACTCAGGACATGGAGCTCATGAAGGCGCAGAATCTCATCCACTCTATGGGCGAAGCGATCATCAACGCGATCAAGATCCCGTTCTCCCACTACACCGTGATCAACGAGGATCGCATCCTGGACCTCATCGAGGAACTTGAGGCGTCGCTTCCCGAGGAACTCGAGCGCGCCGAGGCCCTCGTCGGCCAGCGCGACCAGATCCTCGCGGAGGCCCGGCAGAAGGCAGACGACATCCTGGCGCAGGCACGGGTGCAGGCCCAGGCCATGATCAGCCAGGAGGAAATCACCAAGGCGGCGGTGGGCGAGGCCGAGCGCGTCCGCCAGGATTTCGAGATCGAGCAGCAGCGCCAGCAAGCCGGGGCCGAGCGGTATGCCGACGAGGTGCTGGCCGAGCTGGAATCCAAGCTCTCTCGCGCCATGGCGACGGTCCAGAACGGCCGCCAGTCCCTCAATGTCAACTGACGGCACTTTGACCCAGCGGCTGTCGGCGTTGGCCCTTTGATCGGGGCCGGTTTCTTCCGATAGCATTCTCGTGTCGTACCAGATCACACTCGCGCAGATCAGCCCCACGCTCGGCGATCTCGACCGCAATGCTGACTTGCATCGAGCCGTCCTGGATGAGGCGATCGCCGCGGGATCCGATCTCGTGGTGTTCCCCGAGCTCAGCTTGACCGGCTACTTCGCCAAGGACCTGGTCGACGAGATCGCCCTCGGGCTCGACGATCCGCGGCTCGAGGCCTTCCGCCAGGCGAGCTCCCGGATCGACATCGTGATCGGCCTGATTTTGGCGGATCGGGGCCAGTTGCTGCACGTGGCGTCGGTGTACTTTTCCCGGGGCGAGGTCGTCCACGTTCACCGCAAGGCCTACCTGCCGACCTATGGCATGTTCGAGGAGGCGCGTTTCCTGGCGCCGGGCAACGCGCTCAGGGCCTTCGACACGCGCCTTGGACGCATGGCAATCCTCATCTGCGAGGATGTCTGGCATCCGAGTTCGGTGGGCGTCGTCTGTGCGGACGGGGCCGATGTGCTGCTGGTCGTTGCGGCCTCGCCGGCACGCGGATTCGACTCCGACCGGCCGGCTTCGGCCCGGGTGTACGAGGACATGAATCGTCTCTATGCCGAACTCTTCGGAATCCACGTCGTGTTTTGCAACCGCGTGGGCTTCGAGGATGGAATCGGCTTCTGGGGGGGGTCCGAGGCCATCGACCCGTTTGGCGTGCGCCTGGCCAAGGCACCCTACTTCGAGACCGCGTTGGTCACGGTTTCGATCGATCCGGCCGCCCAGCGCCGCGCCAGACTGGTCACGCCGTTGTGGCGAGACGAGCGGCTGGATCTCACCCATACCGAGCTCTCCCGCATCATCGGGGAGCGGCGCGAGGCGGGGCGCTAGCCGATGGCCGGCGGCAGGCGCTCGGTCTTCCGGCCCGGTTCCGCCAGGGTCGCGTCCGGCGGGCAGGAGTTCCCGCGCGCTGGCCAGCCGTGGCGATCCGGCAGGAACGCGGCGCTCGCCGGGTTGTGCTGTCTCGCCTTGTGGTGCTTACAGGGCGCGGCCCCGGAGCGTGACCCGAGCGGCATCGCCGTCTTGCTGCCCAAGGATCCGTCCGGGGTGGCCGCCAGGCTCGAGGGCGCCATCGGGAACTCGGGCCGTTTTCACCTGGTGCCGGCCAGGGGCATCTCGATCCGGGCCAGCTTGCCCCTGCTCGAACCGGTTCCTCCCGTCACCCTTGCCGAGCGCAACCGCTGGCTGTTCATGACCCAAGCCCACTGGCTCATCTTTGGCACCATCGGCCAGCACTCGATCATGGTGGACGATCCCAACGGCGGTGACCCGATCGCCTCCAGGTCCTACGATGTGGCGCTGCGGGTCTTTGACCTGGCCCTCGGCGATGCGGGTCCGCTGTTCACGGCGTCCGATCCGGATCCCGGGGTTCTCGCGCAGCAGGCGGTACGCTTCCTGCGGTCGCAGTACCCCCTGCACGCGACCGTCACGGGCTACGAGGACGACGTCGTCTACCTCGACGTGGGTACGCAGGACGGCGTCACCCAGGGCGAGACCTTCTCGATCGAGCGGCACCCTGGCCCTTATGCGCAGGCCATCGGGACGGTCCAGGTCACCAGTGCGGGGGACTGGTTCTCGCAGTGTGAGGTCGAAGACCAGGTGCATGGCCGCAATCCCCAGGCCGGCGATATCGCCATCGAGGATACTGCCTCGTTTCTCCAGCCCCAGGACTAGCCACCGGCCCTGCCTCCGGCCGCTTGGCCCCCCTGAACTCCGCACGCCAGCGGGTTTCGGGTCTTGCCAAACGCTCGGTTTTGTGACGTGTGGCACCGCCCTGCGTCCGTCCGGGCAGCTAAGGTAAGCCCGCGACCTCGATGGGCAGTGGCTGCCCTGTGTCGCAAGCGGTCCGAAGGAGGGCGGAATGGACCTTCATCACGAGAAACCGACCTGGGAGAACCTCGGCGCGGTCCGGGAGAAGGGACTGCTCACCGAGGGTAATCCCGATATCATCGCAATCTTCCAGCAGATCCGGAATCTCCGGGAAGGCGAGCGAAGCATCCGTTCCTTGCGGCGGTCATTGACGCTCGACAACATGCCGGTGCTCGACGTGGCCGAAGCCGACGACGAGGGCATGCCGTCACCGGAAGAGGAGCTCGACCAGCTGCTGGATCGGTTCCTCCAGGTCAAGCGGGCGAAGGAAGACGTCGAGCGGCGCTTTCGCGATCTCCTGGTAAAGTTCACCCAGCTCCAGGAGATCTCGCGTCAGCAGGCCGAAGAGCTCGAGGCCTTGCGGCGATCCCTCGGTAGCCGGGCGTCCTGAGTCCCGTCGGGCCCGGCTGCGGTCGAGCCCGGACTTTTGAACGGCGTCCCCGGTCCTCTCACATCAGGAACGAGATCATCTGCTGGGTTCGGGGATCCACGGCCACGTCGCTGGCGTAGATCTCCTTGTTTTTCGTGAGGAAGGCCTCGATCTGGGCGTTGGCCTGGTCTTCTTCGGCACGCATGTTTTCGTCGGCGCGCCGCATCTCGAGCGGCACCGCCTGCGCGTTGGCGATGAATCTTCCGAGATCTGCCATCGCATTGCGGAACGAAACTCCAGAAAGCATCCTTGCCTCCTGTTTGCGAGCATACCCTGAAACCTCGCTCGCTCCAACCTGCGCTTCGCTTGAGCTCAGCGCGGGAGGATGCCCGCAGCAGGCCCGGTGCCGCCTTTCTCCCCGCGGCGGGGATCCTTCAAGGTGAAAATGGGGCCGCCCGGAGCGCCGGGCGGCGCGGCGGCTTGCCGGCCCCCGTCTCGGCCGGCGTCGGCAGCACCTTCGAGGGCCGGCGGGGGGCCGGTATCTTCGGACTGGCGCTCGCAGTCGCGGCCTTGGGGCGCGGGGTTGCCGGCGGGGGACCGAGGAGACGAGCTGGCGGCTTCGCGAAAGGCGTCACCGGGAACGCTCGGTCCGCCAAGAGCATGAACTTGCCCCACAACGGGGCGCAGATGTCGCCGCCGGCAGACCCGCTGGTCATGGGGGTGTCGTTGTCGTTCCCCACCCAGACCGCCGTCACGAGATCGGGCGTGAACCCTATGAACCAGGCGTCCCGGAAGTCCGACGTCGTGCCGGTCTTGCCGGCCGCGGGCCGGCCCACGATGCTCGCCGCATAACCCGTACCGCGAAGAATTACGCCCTGGAGCACGTCGTCGAGGACCTTCACCGGGTCGGCCGGAAAGACCTGGCGCAGGTGGGGTACCTGGCGTGCGATGATCGCGCCCGAGCGGTCGGCGATCGTGGTGTAGGCGATGGGCTCCGTGCGCAAACCATAGGTGGCGAATACCCCGTAGGCCGAGCACATGTCGAGCGGTGTGACGGCCGATGTGCCCAGCGCCAGGGACATGTCGGGGCTCAGCGGGCTCGAGATCCCCAGCTGGTGAGCCGTCTCGATCACGTGGTCCACCCCCACCCGGTCCATCAGCTTCACCGCGATGACGTTGTCCGAGACCTCGAGGGCGCGCCGGAGGGGGATGTCGCCATAGTGCTCGTGGTCGTAATTCTCGGGCGTCCACAGCTTGCCATTGCCGGCGACGTAACTGGCCGGGGTGTCGTCCAGGCGCATCGCCGGCGTGACACCCTCGGCGAAGGCGGTCAGGTAGAGGAAGGGTTTGAACGAGCTCCCCGGCTGGCGCAGGGCCTGCACCACGCGGTTGAACTTGCTCTGGTTCCAGTCCCTGCCACCGACCATCACGCGGATCGCCCCGGTGTGGGGATCGATGGCCACGATGGCACCCTGAGAGAAGTGGTGAGCCTTGCCCGACCTGGCGATCGCCTTGCGCAGGAGCGCCTGGGCGTAATCCTGGAGCTGCAGGTCGAGCGTGGTGTGGACCCGGAGGCCGCCCCGGTAGACCATATCCTTGCCGAAGCGGTTGACCAGGTGCTCCAGCAGGTAGTTGGTGAAATACGGGGCCCGGTAGCTCTCCCGCACGAGAGGCGGCTCCTTGGGATAGTGCAGCGGATAGGTCAACGCTGCCTGGAGCTGGCCTTTCGTGATGAAACCAGCCTGGTACATGTTGCGCAGGACGTGGACCTGGTGCAGCTTGGCGAGCTTGGCGTCGCGGTAGGGGTTGAAGCGCTCGGGACCGCCCAGGAGTCCTGCCAGGAGCGCGGCTTCGGGCAGGTTGAGCTTGCGTACGCCCTTGTTGAAATAGGTCTCAGAGGCGGCTTCGATGCCATAGGCATTGTGGCCCCAGTAAACCTGGTTGAGGTACAGCTCGAGGATCTGATCCTTGCTGTACCGCCGTTCGATCTGGATCGCCAGCCAGGCGTCGGCAAGCTTGCGGCGAATGGTCTTGGAATCCGTCAGAAAGAGGTTCTTGGCCAGCTGCTGCGTCAGGGTGCTGGCTCCCTGCTCGGCCCGGCCGCCGGCGAGGTCAACCAGGAAGGCCCGCACGATGCCCCGGGGATCGATGCCGCGGTGGTAGAAGAACCGCACGTCCTCGGCAGCGATCACGGCGTTGCGAACCTCCCGGGGAATCTCTCCCAGTGGCACCACGACTCGGTTCTGCTGGCCGTGCACCGCCGCGAGCAGCCGATCCTTGTCGTCGTAGATCATCGTGGTCTCGTACGGCACGTAGCCCTGCAAGAGGCCCACATCGGGCAGCTTCTGGAAGGCGAGGCTGAGGCCGACGGCCGCCCCGGCGAACAGGAAAAGGCCGCTGCCCGTGGCCAGGACACCCACGGCCACCGGAAGGCTCCAGGGCTTGGGGGCTGGTGGCCGGCGGCGCTTGCGCTTGCCGCGTCCGCGCCGCGCCACGCCGGAATCGGCGGCCTGAGGCCGCCCCGGGTCTACGTCTTTGGGCACGGGAACGGTCTCGTCTACGTGCCCCGCTGGCCCGATCTGGAGCGGGGGCAGCGGCGGCGCCGCAGGGCCATCAGGAGGCCTTGCAAAGGGCTACCAGAAGGCGCTCGAGGTGGCCAGAGGCGCGCTGGGCCACGTCCATGACCTCGGCGTGGCTGGTCTGAGCCAGGCCGACCGTCGTGATGGCCACATTGGTGATGCACGAGACCCCCAGGGCCCGCAGGCCGAGGCTCGCGGCGGCCTGCGCCTCGAGGACCGTCGACATCCCGACGGCGTCCGCGAAACGCGACAGGAAGGCGATCTCGCCAGCCGTCTCGTAGCTCGGACCGAGCAAGCCGACGTAGACCCCCTGGCTCACCGGCAGGCCCTGGGCTCCGGCGATCGCCAGTGCCTGTGCCTGCCAGGACGGATCGTAGAGCGCCTGGCCGAACTTGACCGCTCCGGCCTCGGCGCTCGATCGGAAGGTCAAGTTCAGCTGGTCGGAAAGGAGCATGAGGTCGCCGGGCGTGAAGTCGGCCCGCAGCCCGCCCGCCGCATTGGACAGGATGACCGAGTGCGAGCCGAGTGCGGCGAACAAGCTCACGAGGTAACGTGCCGACGCCGCGGGGAGGCCCTCGTAGAGGTGAAAACGCCCGCGAGCGATCGCCACCCGGGATCCGCCCGGGATGCGTCCGATCGACAGCAGACCCTTGTGGCCCTCGACCGTGGAAGGTGGAAACCCAGGAATGTCGCGGTACGATGTGTCGCGGCGATCCTCGAGCTCGTCCAGGATGGACAGGCCGCTACCCAGGATGATCCCGTACTCCACGGGCTCGGCATCACCGCGGCAGAGTGCGGCCGCTTGCTCGAAATCGGGCTGCGTCATCGAAGCCGGCATGACTGACCTTTCACGATAGTCTTGTCATCGTAGCGGACCCACGCCCCCGGCGCGAGTCCGCTGCACACCAGAGAGTACCGTTCGCTCGAGCCGGCGCATCAGGCGGCGAGCCCACCGGCGCTCGTGGGCCGACAGGGGGGTCACCAGGATCGTCCGCGCTCCCAGCCGTCGCCCGCCCAGAACGTCGGTGAAGACCTGGTCGCCCACGACCGCGACCTGCTCGGCCGGGAGCTCGAGGAGCTCGAGCGCACGCCGGAACCCGGAGCGCAACGGCTTGAAGGCGCGCAGGATGAAGGGGAGCGACAGCTGCCGTGCGACCGGCGCCACCCTGTGGCGGCGGTGGTTGTTGCTCAAGATCACGACCTTGAGGTGCGCCCGGGTGCTCTCGATCCACTCGCAAACCCCGTCCGTCGCCAGCGGGTCGGCAGCACAGACCAAGGTGTCGTCGAGGTCGAGGATCAAGCCGGCGATGCCTTCGGCAGCCAGGCGCTCGGGATCGAGATCTTCGACCCGCCGCACGGTCTCGTCCGGTACGAGGTGGCGGAGCAGGGATCCTCGACTCTTTTCCATTCCTGTTTCAAGAAATGAGGATACCCCAGTCGCAGAAGCCGATCAAGGCGATCGATCGGTCTGGTTATGGCTTGGCCGCGGGCTGCTTGAGCTTGCCGAGGAGAGCGAGCGCGCCGCCGAAGCGAGCCTGGATCTGTTGCTGCGTGTTCAGGTAGTCGCTGTAGGAGAGGCTGCTCTGGCCGGCGGCCAGGTAGGCGTCCAGGTTGTCCTTCATCTTACCCAGCTCGATCGCCGCCCGGGTTGGATCGCCACTGTTGGCCAGTGCCGTGCCCAGGTCCCGCTTGGTGGTCGCCAGGCTCAGCGAGCCGAAGGCTTGATGGCGAGCGACGCCACGCAGAATATTCTGGGCCTCGGGGGCCGTCTTGGCGTCCTGGGCCAGCAGCGATCCCAGCCATGCCTGTGCGGTCAGGTTGGTGGGGTTCTCGGCCACGGCCTGGCGCAGGAGGCCGATCGCCCCGGCCTTGTCTCCCCCCTGCGACACCTTGACGCCTTGGGCGAGCAGGGCATCGTCGCGGTTGGCCAGGTCGAGCACTCCCGACCAGCCGGTAGCCTGGTCGAAGGCCGTCTGCTTGTAGTACTCGCCGTACGTCGTCGTCTTGCCGTACAGGCCGAGCGGGGCATCGTTCCAGTACTGGGGCGTCAAGCTGACGGACATCCCGCGGGTGGCCCCGCGCTCCACCTGATTCTCCTGGTGGGCGATCACCATGCCGTCGTGCGCCTGGTCCACGGCACGAGTGGCGGCAACGATCTGGGGGTCCTTGACGTGGGCGCGGAGATTCTGCATCAGGAGCTTGACGTCGCGGTTGGGATAGGCCTCGGGCCCGGTCTCCACGTAGGGAGCCCGCGTGGCGGCGAAGGCCTGCCGGATGCTCTGGCGCATGCCCTGATCGCCCTCGCCCTTGCTCTTCAAGAGATCGGCGAGGTTCTTGAAAGCCGACGTGAAGGCGGAGACCTTCTTGGGATCGAGCGAGGTCGCCACGACCTGGTAATCCCGGGTGTCGATGCTGTGCGGCTTGCTCGCCGCCATGATTTCCTTCGAGATGGCCTTGCCGTCCAGGTTCGGATTGGCGTTGAGCGCGGCCAGGAGCTTGTCCTCGTGGAAGCCCTCCGAGATCGACTCGTCCTCCGAGCCTACCATCACGTCGGCGACGTTCTTGGCAGAGGCCTCGACGGCAGCCTCGGCAGAGCCGCCCGTCATGCACATGTCGAGCACCAGGGCCCGCAGCTTCTGGTCGGCGGGCATGCCGTTGCGGATCGCCTGCATGGCGTCGGGCCAACCCATGATCGCGCCCTGCTTGGTCTGCCCCCAGCCGAAGATGGCCCCGCCGTGATCGGCGAGCACCAGGTCCTTGGCGCCGCTGGCCGCTCCGCCGCTCGAGCCGAAGAGGTTCTGGCGCACGAAGTTCTCGAGCTGCGCGGGGTCAGATCCCGATTGGTTTCCGAGCTTCAGGTAAGGCAGCTTGCCCGCGTCGTCGAGTTCTCGGATCGTCATGTGGTCGACCGGATCGGTCGACTGGTAGACCAGGCCGGCATGGGCCAGCTTGCCGAGCTTGGCGAAGCGCTGGGCGATCACCTTCCCGCCCTGCGAGAGGTTGTTGTCGAAGACACCGTAGACGCCGAGCTTGGTAGCCTTGTTTGACACCGCCGGAAGGGCGGCGACCTGTTGCGTCCCACCCACGGCGTGAACATGCGCCCAGGCGGACTTCGAGTGCGGATTGACGAACGGATAATCCGAGCTCTTGAACACGTCCCGGCCCAGAGAGCCGGCCTTGGCGCTGGCATCCGGCACTGCGGCGTGGCCCAAAGCGTCTGCGGCATCGCGTTCGACCGCGTCGGCGGCATCCCTGGCGACGGGAGCGGTGTTTCGGGTCAGATCCTGCCGCAGCGCGGAACTCACGAACTTCAGGCCATCGCGCACCAGGCCGTCGACAGGCAAAGCCATTCCTCTACTCCTCCTCCAGGGGCGCACCGCGCCCGTCCAGGGAGGTTATCTGGCCGTTTTTCAGGATCTTACTTAAGGTGGCGTTAAAAAATGGGTTCGTCCAGGCCAGGCTGTAGCTTCTGCAGCTTGCAGAGGGCCCGGTCGCGACGCTGCGCAACCGGACCCTCTTTGAAACCTCGGGCTCGATCCGATCAAACCCTGAGCACGCGGTAGCTTTCCTGTGGCCTACTTGGCCGTGACCGGCTCCTTGACGATCGGGATCCGCTGCGGCAGTTCACCGCCGGTCTCGAGGAGCGTGCGCCAGGGATAGTGCTCCGTGTTGAGCGGCTTGCCGATCTTGGCGATCTCGACCGCGAAGCTGCTCATCGCCTCGACGACCCGGTCGAAGTACTTGGGCGTGATCGAGTAGTAGTCCATGTCGGGGGCGGGGTTCATGAAGTCGATCGCATAGGGAACGCCGTCGCGGACGGCGAACTCCACCGAGTTCATGTCGTAGTTGAGCGCGTGGTTGATCACGCGGGCATCGCGGTGAATGCGATCGGCCAGGGCGCTCTTGCCGGGCTCGAACTCGTCGGAATCGAGATAAGCGCCGAACCCGGTGGTCTCCTTGGCCTTGGGATCGTACTTGATGGGGATGATGCGGTCCTTGCCGACGCAAAGGCACCGGCAGTAGGAATCGAACTCGATGGCCTCCTGGAGGACCATCACCAGCTGACCGGTCTGGTGGTAGTTCTCGAAGACTTCCTCCGGCGTGCGGCACTTGTACACGTTGCGCCAGCCGCCGCCATCATAGGGCTTCATGAAGAGAGGGAACTTGAGGTAGTCGAAGATCTCGTCCCAGTCCATCAGCGCCATGTTGCGGTAGCTCTTGGACGTGGTCCGGGGATGCGGGGTCTGGGACGGCAGGACCACGGTGCGAGGCACGGCCACGCCCAGCTTGGCCACCAGGGCGTTGTCGAAGTACTTGTCGTCGGCGTTCCACCAGAAGGGATCGTTGATCACGTAGGCGCCGTTCAGGGCCTCCTGCTTGAGCCAGGGCTTGTACATCTCGATCTCGTGGCTGATCCGGTCGACCAGGACGTCATAGCGCTTGCCGTCGTTGTCCTTGGTGACGCCGACCGAGGCGAACTCGGCCACGACCTCTCCGTTGCCCATCTTGTTGACGGCATCGATGAAGGCCTGCGGGAAGGTATTCTCGAAGCCCACCAGGATGCCGACCTTGCGGGGCGTTCCTTTCGACATTGTGTTGCAACCTCCGGTATGAAACGGGCCTCTTGAAGGGGCCCGGACCTCTCTCGCGATACTTCCCGCGCTCGGGCAGTGGCTACGGGGGGGGCTAGCTCCGGCTAGTGCGGCCCTGGCGCGACCGGTTGAACCATTGGCGCCAGAGTATTCTCATCCTTACATCACGAACTGACCGTCGGCCATGATTTGCCGTCCGTCCAGCCAGATGTTGCAGTTACGGGCCAGGAGATCGATGTGGGTGGGACTGGTCCAGTCGGCCCCCGTCAGGACTCCGCACGGTTCGCCGAAGGCGATGTGGAAGCCGGGGATCTTTTCGTCTTGCAGCAAGTTGCCCGTGAATTCCTTGACGTTGAGATTGGTGCCTACCGCGACCTCGCCCACGCGGTTGGCGTTGTTGGCCTCCTGGACGTAGTCCCAGAACTCTCGCGCGACCTCGGTGCGATCGCAGGAAGCCTTCTTGATGCGGGAATTAGAGATCTCGACCTTGAGCGGGGTCTCCTTCAGATCGCCATACTTCTGGCTGAAGTAATCGCCCGCCGGTCCATCGCAGACCCAGACGCCGCGGACGAGCGCAGGATGGGTGAATATCTCGCCACCCGGGAGATTGCCCCAGGCGTCGCGGCTGATGAGGCCACTGGTCTTGATCCACCGGTACTTGAGCGGGTCATGCTCGACCTCGAGGTCGGTCCCGGCCGGGCTGGTGACCCGGATGACCCGGGATTCGTTGAGCATCCCGCGCAGGCGGAGCGACAGGCGGTTGATCTTGTGGAAGTCGGCGCGCATGCCCTCTGTCATGATGCGCTTGGTGATGCCGACCATGTGCCCGTAACGCACCTTGCGGCGCGTGGCAAGGTTGATCACCTGGGCCCGGGTGACGACCTCGCCAGGCTGCGGGTTGACCGCATACAGCGTGGCCGCGCTGCGACCGACGCTATCCAGCACGCGGGCGGGCGTATTCTTGAGGGGGCGTTCCGAGTAGTCCTCGAGCACGAACTCCTGGACCACGGCCCCGACGTTCTTGAGCTCGTCGAACAAGCTCGCGCCCACCTCGAGGGTGCTCCGGTCGGTGATGAGCGTGACCTTCTCACCGGGCTTGACGTTCAAGCAGACACGAACGGCATTGCGCGCTCCCTCGACCAGGTCGGGGTCGTACGGAACTTGATCGAGCCTCGTGAGGCTATTCACGGTCTGGTGGGCTCCGATGGGGCATCGGGGCGAGCGCCGATCGTAGCGGGATCGGGAAGGAGCGAGGTATTCCCCTCGACCCCCTGCATGGTGCGGACGATCATGTCATCGACCACCGCCTGCATGTTGTTGCCCGACTCCTTGAAGACCTCGAGCTGGCGGTCGGCGTCGGTGCCGCGCTCAAGGATCTTGTAGATATGCTCGAGATCCTTGCGGGATCCGAGAGCGTCGACGACGTCGTCCACGAACTCCAGGAGCTCGAGCACCAGCTCGCGGGTCGGGACTTCCTCCTGCTTGCCGAAGTCGATCAGCTTGCCATCGAGGCCGTAGCGCATGGCCCGCCACTTGTTCTCCTCGATGAGGGCGCGCGGGTACTCGCGAAACTCGAGGTTCTGGATGCGCAGCGTGAAAAGCTTGGCGACCATCGCCTGGATGAGGGCGGTCAAGGCGACCGTGGTGTCGACGGAGGTGGGGAGGTCGCAGATCCGGAACTCGATCGTGTTGTAGAAGGAATGCGGCCGGAGATCCCACCAGACCTTCTTCCCGTTGTCGATACAGCCGGTTTTGATGAGGGTGTCGATGTAATTCTCGAAGTGAGCCCAGGAGTCAAAGTGATCCGGGATGCCCGTGCGCGGAAATTGCCGGAAGATCGAGGCACGCGTGGATTTGAGCCCGCTCTTGCGCCCGAGCCAGAACGGCGAGCTGCAGGACAGGGCGAGGATGTGCGGGAGAAAGTAGCGGGCCTGGTTGAAGAGCTCGATCGCCAGCTGGTGATCCTCGACGCCGACGTGGACGTGCATGCCGAAGATCAGGTTGCCACGGGCGACGTCCTGCAGATCCTCGACGATCTGGTAGTAGCGATCGTGCTGCGTGATGTCCTGGCGGCGCCAGTCGGAGAAGGGGTGCGTGCCACCGGCCGCGATGCGAAGGCCGTTCTTGCGGGCAAGGTGGCTGACGGTCTTGCGCAGGCCGATGACGTCGCGACGGGCCTCGGTGGTGTTCTTGCAGATGCCCGTGCCGACCTCGACGACCGACTGGTGCATCTCGGGCTTGACGCGCTCGCCCAGGACCACGCGACCCTCGTCGAGCATCACCGAAATGTGGCTCTTGAGCTCGCGGGTGTTGGGATCGACGATCTGGTACTCTTCCTCGACCCCGATGGTGAATTGCTCGAACACTAACGTCCTCCTGGGCAGTAGGGGGGGCGTTCCAGACGGGTCAGCAACGCGACTGGCCCTGCCTAGCGCGCCGAGATGACGAAGGTGGGGACGATGCCGGCGCCCGCCGTGACGTTGGCCAGGGCGGTGCTCGACAGACGCGTGAGGATGCCCTCGACCTCGCCGTCGAACACGTAGGGGTCGAGGTCGACCAGCTGGCGCTCGAACCGGAGCTGGCCGTCCCGGAACGTGGGGAAGTCCATGTACGAGAGCTCGACCTTGCGCTGCACGAGGTAGTCCTCGCCCAGGGATTCGTCGACCGCCCGGGCCCACTGGTCGTCGGTCAGCGTCCAGCCGACATGGATCCCCTTGCCGCCGTACTCGTCGTTGGGCTTGAGCACGAGGGTTTCGCGGTTGGTCTTGGTCCACGGAACCAGGTCGATGTTCTGGCCCTCGAAGACCGTGTGCGTCGCCTCCAGGCGGCGGGTCCAGGGGATGTGCCGCCGGATCGTCTCCTGCTCTGCAGGGGTGAAGAGGTGCTGGAGATCCTCGGCCGTGAGCAGGCCGAAGATCATCTTCTTGTGCAGCAGCTTGCTCCGGAAGGAGTTGACCATGCACATGGCCCCGTCACGATACGCCGCGAGCATGGGCTGGCAGCGATCGATCTCGCGGATGAACTCGTTGGTGAGCACGCGCTTGTACAGCAGGTCGATCTCGAAGCCGTCCTGCGTGCGCAGGCGATCGCCGTCGTAGGTAAGGGAGCGGGGGTCGGCGATCGCCGTCGCCATGCCATGCCGCTCGAAGAGTTCCTTGCTGAGCTCGAACTCGGAATAGGTCGGGACGTCCAGCCAGTCCACGATGGCAACGTTGGGCAACTTGCGGCCCGAGGCTTCGATGCGAGCCCGCCGCTCGGCCGGAACGTTGCCGAGCCATTCGCGGTAGGTGCCGAGCAGGGTCTCGACGAGACGCTCGCGGGTCCGGAAGCGGTGGATCTGGTAGGCATCCTGGAAGCTACGCATGACGGGCAGGTCCAGGAAGAGGTCGGACAGGATCTCGGTGTACACCGAACCCGCCGGGCTCTCGGCATTGAGCTCCACGAACGAGAGCGCGTCCGCCGACAGGAAGCTGTCGAAGCGTGCGAGGGGGCTGATCCGCCGGTAGCCCGGAGCGATGGCGGCAAGGTGCTTCTCGATGGCCGTGAGGCCCACACGATCCAGCAACGCCGGGACGCGGAGCATCTCGTCGCCAAGCTTGTCTAGCGCCGTGCAGAGCGTGCGCACGACCGCCTTGATCCGCTCGTACTGCTCCGTCGACACCATCTGGGGACGGAGGTAATGGCAGCTCACCCGATCGCCGAAGGTGATCCCGGCGCCCCGCATCCGGCCCATGAAGTCGTCGAAGAACGACTCCGACATGTTGGCCTCGTCGACCAGAGAGTGGTACCGCTGGACTTCCGGGACCATCACCCAAACCTCCGTCGTCTCTGGCTCGCATGCAGGAATCCAGGCCATGCTAACAGCTTCAACGCACATAAGCAATTCCTTAACAATTCCCGGCGCTGGGCTCGGCCATTGGAGGAGAGCGCCCCGCGCATGCGAACGAGCGGGGGGCGACCGGCCAGGCGGCCAAGCTTAGGCCAAATTTACTCCAGGGATAACCGACTTAACGGCCCATGAACGCGATAGATAGCTGCGATGGCTACCTCAGTTCCAGTTCCTGCCGCCGGGGTCTTCTCCCGGATCGGAGGGGCCCTGTCGGGCGCCTACAGCAAGCTCGAGCAGGTTCCTGCGTTCAAGTGGGCCTCGGGCAAGGTCCAGGACGTGGTCACCTCCGAGGACGCGATCCACGGGTGGCAGGACATCTACAAGGGCTGGACGACCCGGGATCCCGAGGCGGTCATAAAGTCCGTGAAGTTCGCGGCATCCGCGGGCCCGGCCACCGGAGCGGCGGCCGCAGCTGGCAAGGCGATCGCGGGGGACGCCGGTCAAGCGGCGGGAGCCGTCAGCCGGGATGCGAGCAGCATGGCTTCGTCGGCCGGCGCGGCGTCTGGCACCGCCGCCGCCACGGGCGCCGTCGCCAGGGACGTCGCGAGTAACGCTGGCCAGGATGCTGGCCTCGTGCTCGAGGACGGCCAGAGCATCGATTTGAGTGCGAGCACGGTGGCATTGCCCGACGGATTTCGCGAGACGACGAACGTCGACATCACCGACCGTCAGTTCATTGCGGACCTCGAGGACCACGGGGGACTCGGCCGAGCAGCCGGTCGCATCGCAGGGGGCGGCTCGGGAGCCGCCGGCGGTCTGACCGGCGGCGCCGATTCAGCCGGCGGACTCGGCGGTGATGCTGGCTCGGCCGCTGACGGCGCCGGCAGCCTGGCCAAGGATGCCAGTGGCGGAGCCAATGCAGCCGGGGGAGCCGGCAATGCGGTCGCTGGCCCGGCCAACGGTGCTTCGGGCGAGATCGAGGTCGCAGGCAAGACCCTCGCCAAGGACGTGAAGCCTCCCGTGGGGATGGCGGCGTTCAAGCAGGGCGTCCGCGAACTCTTCAGCGGGTTCATGAAGGCGGCCAAGATTTCCGGGCTGGTCTCGGCGGCCATCTCGATCGTCTCGAACGGCTACCAGGTCCTGACCGGCCAGGAGGGCATGCCCGAGGCCATGGGTTCGGTGCTGGCAGACTCGGCCGACGGATTCGTGTCGGGAGGCCTGACTGCCGTGGCCAGCGGCGGCGTGCTTGCGCTGGTCGGGGGCTTGTTCGGCATCACTGCCGGTCTGCCGTTCTTCCTGATCGGACTGGCCGCTTCGGTCGGCTTCTACGCCCTCTTCGACACGATGTTCAAGGCGACCTTCTGGGGGCCGATCCACGACACGGTTGCCAACTTCCTCGGCGGCTAGACCTTTTGCAGTTTGAACGGGGCCCTCTGCGCGGTCGCTTCGCTGCGCAACCGGGCCCCGTTTGACTCATCGGGCCCGATCCATTCAAACCGGGAGCACTCTAGGGCTGCGGCCAGGGGCCGGGAAAAGTTCGCTGGCAGGGGCTCAAGGGGGAGCATCGAATTGGCCTGATCGCACCTTGGCCGAGGCGATGAGCGAGGCTAGACTCCCTACGCGGCTCAGGTAGGGCCCCGGGAGGCAAGCGTGAGGGCGACCATTCAACACGTTTCGGACACGGCCATCTGGGTGGCCTTTTGTCGGGCCAAGGAAACCGCCCGACCGGATGCCCTGATCTCGGATCCTCTCGCCGCTTCCCTCGTGGGTGAGCGGGGAGGCGAGATTGCCGAGCAGATGGCCGATCTCGCCGAGCCCATGGAGCGGTGGATGGGGGTGCGTACCGCCGTGCTCGACGACATGCTTTCGCGAGCGCTCCGGGAGCTGCGCTGCGACGCGGTCCTGAACCTCGCCGCCGGCCTCGATACTCGTCCCTACCGCATGCCGCTGCCTCGGGCCCTGCGCTGGTTCGAGGCCGACTTTCCGGGGCTGATCGAGCACAAGGAGGCGGTCCTGGCCGGCGAACGATCGACGTGCCTGCTCGAGCGCCGGGCCCTGGATCTCGAAGACGCACGGCAGCGAGCTGCGCTGCTCGATGAGGTGGCGTCGGTGGGCAAGCGCATCCTCGTGGTTTCCGAAGGCCTGCTGATGTACTGGGATCCCAGGACCGTCGCGGAGCTGGCCACGGATCTGGCCAGCCGGCCCGCATACGTCGGCTGGTTGCTGGACCTTGTTTCGGCCTTCGCTCTGGCGCACCTGCGACAGGACTTCCGTTCCAACTTCGGGCCCGTGCGCGCCAAGCTGCGCTTCGCGCCCGACGCGGGCTCGACCTTCTTTGCCGACTACGGCTGGAGTCCACGCGAGGAGCGACTGGCGTCGGCGGAGGCGGCGCTGTTGCTGAAGAAGTCGGAGCGCGAGCTGGCCGGCGAATGGCAGGCTTTCTACGGTACCGAGGATCCAGAGCAGTTCCGGGAGTCCTACCGTTTCGTACTCATGGAACGGCGTCGCCGGCGGGCGGCAGGCGAATGACCCCCGTGTAGTGCGAACGGGTCCTCGGCGCGGTCGCTGCGCCGGGCAACCGGGCGCCGTTCAAACTGCAAAAGGCCTAGATCGTGGCTGTGGGCGAGGGGAGCGGCGTGGCGCCGAGGACAGGAGTCGGGTAGCTGGTTGGAGTCGGCGTCACGACGATCGTCGGCCCGTCCCAGATGGTCGCATAGATCGTGAGCGCGGTCGCGGGCGTCGGCGCGGGCGCCGGCGACGCCATGATGTAGGTGGGGTTCAGATAGAGGCTCATGCTGAGCCAGGAAGTCTGCCCGAGGATGACCGGAACGCTCTCGGATGCCGAACCAAGATGGGTGCCGTTGACGTCGGTGGCCGTCAGGGCCACGGTAGCTGTCCCTGCCGGCAGGCCCCCGAACGTGACTCCGGGGTGGGCGCTGAAATCCCCGCTCGCGAGGATCTGGGTCTGGGGGCTGGTGCCCTGCTCCGAAAGCGTAATGGAAAGCTGGCTCACCTGCGCGATCGTCGCCTGCGCTTGCCGCCCGAACGCGACGAGCACGCCGATCGCACCGGCGCGAGGAAACTTGCGCGCTGCGATCGGCTGGAGCCAGGGCGTCTGGTCCGCGCAGGCGGCCAGGACCAGCTGCAGGAGCCCCATGGCCAAGGCCGGCGGTGCAAGCTTCTGTCTCATCTCGATCTCCTCGTGCCGAAGGACGGCGTGCGAGAATGACCGTACGGCGAAGCTTGCGCCGGATCAAATCAAGTTATTTTTGGTCACGCCCGCGGCGGGTGTCGATGGGTTTTTTCGAGGGACTCGCGGGCTTCCAGACGTCGGCGATGTCGTGCGCCTGCTCGGCGCCGCCCAGCGGCGGAAGGTGCCAGTTGTCGGTGAGGGTGCGGCTCAGCGACAGGTGGTCGTAATGCACCTGGCTGACGTACCCCGCCTTGACGCCACGGCCATAGAAGGCCGTGAAGACCCTTTGATCGCCCAGGAACGATTCGTCCCAGGTCTCGATGAACACCGGGAAGCGACCGTACCGGTCCGGTGTGTTGAACCAGCGGGAATGGCGGAGGGTCGCCAGGACGCTCATCAGGTTGCGATCGGCCGTCTGGAGGGCCTTGGCCTGAGAGTCGTCCGGGAAGGGGTCGTGGGCCTCGTTGTCGTTGTCAAAGCCCAGGTAGACCTGGCAGTGCCCTGGCAAGAGATCCGGTGCGAAGGGCTTCTTCCAGATCGAGAAGAGCTTGATTCCGGTCTGGCGCCCGGCGTCCGCAGCTGGATCCGCGATGCCATAGAGTTCGGGGAACGGATCGTGCTTGAGGGCGGGGACGCCGTCGTAGGTCGAGTCCTTCATCAAACCGCCGGGCCACCAATCGATGGTGGGTAACTCGAGCGAGGCGTACTCGCTCGCGATGCTCGGCTCTTTACGGACGAAGACCTCGTAGGGCGAAAACTTCCGCCCTCCAGCGATGAGCCGATAGTTGGGGCCCGAAGGGTGGGTCAGCGCGTAGTACTGGTTGAGCACGGCGCCGTGCTGCTCGAGGAACCGGGAGCTCGCAAGATCCTTGACCTGGGCGAAGCCGCGATTCTCGAGGACGATCCAGACGACCGAGGAAAAGAATACGGGACCTGGCATGATGAGCTCCCTCGTGCAAGGGCCTGCCCGGCAGCACCTGTACTGCAAGGGCTGGCACGAGAACAGGGTACCAGACGGTTCAAGACGCCGGGCCCGGCAGGCAGTCATTCTCCAGATGGGTTCGAGGATCCAGCTCGAACCGTCGTAAAATCGAGCAAGCGACCGCACTCACTTCGCAGGGAGAATTGATATGGCAACCAGCATCCGAGGAACGCGGACCGAGCAAAACCTCATGAAAGCCTTCGCCGGCGAGTCCCAGGCCAGGAACCGGTACACCTTCTTCGCCGGAGCGGCCAGGAAGGAAGGTCTCGTCCAGATCGCGCTGATCTTCGAGGAGACCGCCAACCAGGAAAAAGAGCATGCAAAGCGCTTCTTCGGCTTCCTCGAGGGCGGCGACGTCGAGGTGAGCGAGAAGTTTCCCGCCGGCACGATCGGCACGACGCTGGACAACCTGAAGGCAGCGGCTGCGGGAGAGCACGCGGAATGCAGCGACATGTATCCCGAGTTCGCGCGCGTAGCTCATGAGGAGGGCTTCCCGGAGGTGGCGGCCGCCTTCACGAACATCTCGGTCGCAGAGAGGCAGCACGGCAAGCGCTACCAGGAACTGGCGAGCAACCTCGAGGCCGGTCGGGTGTTCCGTCGTGACGGGCGGCTGACCTGGCGCTGCCTGAACTGCGGCTACCTGCACGAGGGTTCGGAGGCGCCCAAGACCTGCCCGGCCTGCCTCCATCCGCAGGCCTACTTCGAACTGCTGGGGGAGAACTGGTAGGCTCCGTCCTTTCGCTTCGGCTCGAGCTGCGGCAGCCGTGGCATCACGGCAGGTGCTAGCCTGGGATATGTCCGAGTCCTATGCCAGCTACTGGTCGCTCGAGCCGGAGCTGCTCTTCTTGAACCACGGCTCCTTCGGGGCGTGTCCGACCGCCGTTCTCGAGGCCCAGCACGCCTTGCGGCTCGAGATGGAGCGTTCGCCCCTCACGTTCCTGGATCGCAGCTACTCCGTGCGGCTGCAGCAGGCCAAGGCGGCCCTGGCTGCCTTCGTGGGGGCCGCGTCCGCGAACCTGGTGTTCCTCCCGAGCACCACGGCGGCAGTGAACACGGTCCTGCGCAACCTGGCCCTGGGGCCCGGTGACGAGATCGTGGCGACGAACTTTGGCTACAACGCCTGCCGCAACGCACTGCTGGCCGTGACACAGCAGGCCGGGGCTCGGCTCGTCACGGTAGATCTGCCTTTTCCGGTCGAGAGTTCGAGCCAGTGGGTCGAGGCCGTGGTGAGCGCGGTCTCTCCCCGCTGCCGGCTCTTGCTGGTGGATCACGTCACGAGCGTTCCCGGGGCGATCGTTCCGATCGAGGCCATGGTCCGGGCCCTGCCGGGCGTCGACGTGCTCGTGGACGGGGCGCACGCTCCCGGAATGCTCGATCTGGACCTGGAGGCCCTGGGGGTCGCCTATTACGCCGGCAACTGCCACAAGTGGCTGTGCGCCCCCAAGGGCTCGGCATTTCTATACGTGCGGCCGGATCGACAGCCCCTGCACCCCTTGATCGTGAGCCACGGGGCCAATTCCCGCAGGACGGACCTGGCGCCCTTCCAGCTCGAGTTCGAGTGGATGGGAACGGCGGATCCGACCCCTTATCTGGCCGTGCCGGCTGCCATCGACCATGTCGGCAGCCTGCTTGCGGGGGGATGGCCGGCCGTGCGTCAGCGCAACCGAGCCCTGGCCCTCGCCGGACGGCAAATCCTGGCCGAGGTTCTGGATCTGGAGCTACCGGCCCCCGAGGATATGATCGGGTCCATGGCGACCGTGATCCTGCCAGGCGAAAGGACCCCGCCGGATGGCGGCGGTCCTTTCCAGGATCCCCTGCGCGAGATCTTGTTCCAGCGCCACCGCATCGAGGTCCCGGTGGCCCGGGTGCCGGGACGAAGTGGACGGTGGCTGCGCATCTCGGCACAGCTCTACAACACGCTCGAGGACTACCGGCGCCTGGCTTCGGCGCTGCGTGCCGAGCTGTGACTCTCGGTCCGAAGACCGGGATCGTTGAGGTGAAGCCGAGCCCCGGATGGGGCAGCTAGGCCTTTTGCAGGTTGAACGGGTCCCTCTGCGCGGTCGCTTCGCTGCGCAACCGGGCCCCGTTTGACTCATCGGGCTCGATCCATTCAAACCGGGAGCACTCTAGGCCTTTT
>JAJXWQ010000119.1 GCA_021781555.1 bacterium | reverse complement strand
CGTTCAAACTGCAAAAGGCCTAGCACCCTTTCCCCGAAGGGTGCGTCAAACGGGGCCCGGTTGCGCAGCGTAGCGACCGCGCAGAGGGACCCGGCGCGCAGGCACGCTGCCGCCCCCTGGCGAAGCTCGCCCGGCTCTTGACAGCTCTCGAAATCCGCCGAAAAGCGTAGCTCCGCTCCGCCACCCAACCGATCCGCAAGAAGCCGGATGGAGGTTCAATGGTGGAACATCATCCCCCGTTTGGCTGTCTAGCTCTCCGGTGCGCCCTTTGAATCGAGGATCCGACAATGAACCGCAAACAGCTGGTGCTCTGCATCATGCTCTCGACCGCGGTGGGCGGTTGCGCCCTCACGCAGGCCGAGCAGGCAGCGCTCGGCAGTCTGCTTCAGAGCGCAGGTCTCCAGACGCTGCTATCCGACAGCGCCGGGAATCAGGTCTCGCTGACCGGCGCTGATATCTCGAGCGTCAGCTACAACGGACAGACCCTCTCCCCCAGCCAGTGGGCGGTCAATGCGAGCGGCAGCATCGACTTCAAGAATGTGGTGCGGGAGAATTCCGGAACCGTGCCGGTCCAGATCAAGCTGACCAATGGCCAGGTGCTGAACTACTCGTACGACACCACCGCAGGTGCGATCGCCGGCAACCGGGCCGTGTTTGTTCCGGGCGACGACGGCCAGTACCACGAGGCGCCCCCGGGCGAGAACCTGCGGCAAGCCTGGCAGGATCGGCATCAGCAAGAGATCGAGCGGCACTGGTTGACCGTGGACCTCGGGCTTGGCGACCTCTCGCCTTCGGATCCGACCTTCCTCATGGCCGTCCGGCCAGGGGCACAAGACGCCCAGAACGGTTGGGCCGTGATGGTGCCGAGGGTCTTTTACAGCGCGGACGCCTCCGGCGACATCTCCTTCGACCCGCAGTTGCTCAACCTCGCGGCAGCTGCGCCCCCGATCAACTTCACCGCCCCGGCGGGATTCATGCCCCCGGCGGGCTTGACCTCTGGCACCGGACTGACTCAGCCGGCCCCAACCCCGAGCCCGACTCCCACGACGGCGACGACCACCACCACCACCAGTTCCACGCCCACGCCCACTCCCACTCCCACTCCCACTCCCACCACCACGGCCACGACGCTGGACCTGTTCGAATCACCTGAGGGTGATTCGCCGACCCCACCACCGCAGGTGGACGCCAGCCAGGTCGATGCGGCGACCTTCATCGCCATCTATACCAGCACCGCCACCGGGCAAGCGCAGGTCGTCGAGTTCCAGCTGACCGGGGCACTGCAAGCGCCCAACCTCGACCAACACGATGTCCCGCCGGCCCAGGCGCTCGGTGCGGGCAGCTTCACGCTGGTCGCAACCGCCTCTTACCCGGACATCGCCGATGCCGTCACGGCCGAAGGCCTCGCCGCGTCTCCCCCGCCGGCACCCGTAGGCCCCGTGCTCGAGGCGGCCCCGATCTCGGCCTTCGCGCAAGCAGGCCAACCCAGTTACTGACCCATCCCCCCCCCTGATACCGGCCGAAGTCGCTTCCTTCGGCCGGTACTTTCGTCCTTGCGTCAGGCCCGGGCGGCAGGACTCGTGGCGAACGGCACGCGCAGACGTCCGTCGACCAGTCGGGCCTTCCCCGGCGCCAGACCGGCCAGGATGTCGGGCAGGACGACCTGGTACTTGCGACCCTTGACCTTGAAGGTCATCTCGTTTCCCTGGTGCTGGATCTCGACCCCCTCCCCCTCCACGATCGGGAGGTGCAGGAGCAGGACCCAGCGATCCCCATCGCGCTCCACCGACAGCGCCTTGCCTTCGTAGAAGAAGCGGGTGGGATCCTGCTCCCCGTACAGGTCCTGGCCAAGCTGGCTAAGGGCATCCATCCCCACGATTTCGTGGGAATAGAGCGGACTCGCGAGCCTGTAAACCGGGTAGAAGAGCTGGTCGATCTCGGCCAGATGCTCTTGCTGGCGCCGGTACCATTCCCCCATGAAACCCTCGGCGGCCGCGGATCCCAGGATGCGGTTCACGACGACCGCATCGACGCTGATGCCGTAGAGATTGAGGTTGGTCAGGGCCCGCTGGGACTCCTTGATGACCATCTTCTCCGGATTCATGACCAGGCGCACGCTCGTCATCCGGGGGTCGACCAGCAGGCTGCAGATCTCACCCAGGCGCGAGAGCATCAGGTTCCAGGCCTTGGTGACGCCCTCGTCGGGAACGAGGCTCGAAAGCGTGCTGGCGACCTTGACCATCGAGGTCGCGATCGGCTTGATGAAGTAGCGATCGAGCTTGCGCGTGGCAGAAAAGCCCTTGTTGAGAATCTGGGGGAGGTTGAGCAAGCGCAGGGACTCTCCGGTCGGGGCGCAGTCGACCACCACCACGTCGTAGGCTCCCTCGCGCTGGTACCGTGCAATACGGACCAGGCTGAGGATCTCGCCGAGCCCCGGAAGCGCAGCAATCTCGCTGGCGATCGCCTGGTCCACTCCGTGCGCGGCAATCAGGCTGGCCAGATACCTCTGCACGCGGCCGTAGTACTGCTCTGTTTCCTTGTAGGGATCCAGCTCCAGTGCATCCAGGAACTCCGCGACCCCCACGGGCTCATCCCCGAGCGTCCGGTCGAGCGCATCTCCGAGGCTATGGGCCGGGTCCGTGCTGATGACCAGCGTGCGGTACCCCAGCCGAGCCGCCCGCAACCCGGTCGCTGCAGCTGTGCAGGTCTTTCCCACCCCGCCCTTGCCGGTGAAGAGGATGATCCTCATGGCCGCATGCTATCACGATCGATCCGGGCGGGCCGAAGGGCTCCGACAGGCGGCAGCAAGATCGGTGCCCGCTCTTGTTCAAGAGTGTGTAAAAAATATTGGGTCCGAGCTAAAGACGCCCCAAGATTTGCTTGAAAAGGGCAGACCTACGGCGGCGGCGTGGGATAGACAGGAGAGACAACATCGACGGGAGGGCACCACATTGACCACGAGCATCAACGGGAAGGGAACGCGGCCGCTGGCCACCACCGCCCCCTTGCACGCTTCGACCAGCGCGAGCACGACGACGACTGCGACGTCCGATCCGGCCAAGGCCTCATCCGATTCGGTGGCCATCAGCAAGACCGCGACGGCCCAGCTGTCGGGAGCTGGTGACTTCCCCAAGACCTACTCGGGGCTGGCGCTCTACGGCACCGACAAGAGCTCCGGCGGCGACGATACCCAGATCAACAAGGCGCTGGGCAGTTTCGTCGCCGACTTCAAGAAGCTTTCTCCAACCCAGCAGAAGGCCCTCCTGAACGATCCCAAGTTCTCGATCAACGTCACGGGCATCGCCAGCAACCTGGGGATGGCGTCCAACTTCGACAACAAGGCGCTTTCCGAGGCCCGTGGCGCCAACACCGCGGCCTACGTCCAGCAGTACTTGAAGGACCACGGGGTCGACGTCCCGGCGGACAAGATCCACTCCACGGGGAACGGCAATCCCGGAAACCCGCCCAAGGCGGTCGATAACAACGACCAGGCCGATCGTTCGGCCAAACTCGAGATCGAGGTGCCGGCCGTTCAGCCCGACGAGCCCAAGGCGGCCCCGAAAGCCCAGGCAGAGCCCAAGCCGCAGCCGGAGCCCAAGCCGCAGCCCCAGCCCAGGCCGCAGCAGAGCGCGTCCCAGGCACAGGCCTTCGTGCAGCCGCAAACCGGTTATGCCTTCGAGCTGCCCTCGCTCATGTCGAGCAGCAGCAGCAGCTCGTCCAGCACCACGAGCGGATCGTCGACCTACGCCGGCCCCCGGGACGGGTGGAAGTTCCAGCTGCCACGGATCATGAATTGACGGTCATCGGCCCGAAAGCCCCCGCGAATCGCGGGGGCTTTTCCCTGGCTTTTTTCACCTGAACGGGTCCCCCGGCCCGGTCGCTTCGGCGCGCGACCGGGCCCCGTTTCTCCGCAGTCTCGCCCACCTCCAGGCGAAACCGCGCTAACTGGCCCGGGCGATTTCCTCGAAGCGCGCCCGATCGATCGATTCCTCCTGGAGCAGGATCTCGGCGAGTCGCTCGAGGTGGGCGCGGTGCGCGCCCAGGATATCCTGGGCGCGATGCAGGGCATCCTCGGCCATCTCGAGAACCTCCTGGTCGATGCGCGCGGCCAGGTCCTCGCTGAACGGACGCTCGAGGAGCTCCGCTCCTTCCGCGGCCGGATCCGGAGACAGGGCCGCGGGGGCGAGGTGCCGAGCCATGCCCCAGCGCGTCACCATCATCCGGGCGATGCGAGTGGCCTCGCGCAGGTCAGCCTCGGCGCCACTCGTGATCTCGCCGAACACGAGCTGCTCGGCTGCGCGTCCCCCCAAGGCGACGGTCATGCGACCCTCGAGATACGACCGAGGTAGATTCGTCCGCTCGTTTTCCGGAACCATGTGCGTTGCCCCGAGCGCGAACCCGTGCGGGACGATGGAGATCTTGCGGACGGGATCGGCGCCCGGGACGTAGAACGCGACCAAGGCGTGCCCGGCCTCGTGATAAGCAATGACCCGCCGATCCTCCTGCGCCAGCTTGCCTCGCCGTCGCCCCCCCAGCAGGATCTTGTCGCGGGCGAACTCGAAATCGGCGGCCTCGACCTGCAGGCGATCCGCTCGGGCGGCCATCACCGCGGCCTCGTTCACGAGGTTGGCCAGCTCCGCGCCGGAAAGCCCCGGGGTCGCTGCGGCCAGGCCGTCGGGATCCACGTCGGCGGCCAGCGGCACCCGCCGGAGATGGATGTCCAGGATCGCCCGGCGGCCCGAGCGGTCCGGAAGCCCCACGACCACACGCCGATCGAACCGCCCGGGCCGGAGCAGGGCCGGATCGAGGACGTCGGGACGGTTGGTCGCCGCGACGATGACGATCTCCGCCGCCGAGTCGAATCCATCCATTTCCGCCAGCAGCTGGTTCAGCGTCTGCTCCCGTTCATCGTTGACGTTGGCGATTCCCGTCCCACGGCGACGCCCCACCGCATCGATCTCGTCGAGGAAGATCACGCAGGGCGCCCGCGAACGCGCTTTCTCGAAGAGGTCGCGCACGCGAGCGGCGCCCACGCCCACGTACATCTCGACGAACTCCGTCGCCGACAGGGACAGGAAGGGCACGCGGGCCTCGCCAGCGAGGGCACGGGCCAGCAGCGTCTTGCCGGTCCCCGGCGGCCCCATCAGCAAGACGCCCTTGGGGATCCGCGCCCCCACGCGGTGGTAACGGGCCGGCAGCCGGAGGAAGTCGACCACGTCCTGCAGCTCGGCCTTGGCTTCGTCCACCCCGGACACGTCATCGAAGGTGACCCGGGGCCGGTCCGAAAGATACAGGCGGGCCTTGCTCTGGTTGAAGCTGAAGGTCGTCGGCAGCCCCCCGGCCCCGGGCTCGCTGCCCCGGCGCATGAGGACCAGGGCGGCGATCACCGGGATGGCCACGAGCCCGAGCGTCCACCAGAGCAGCGACGAGTCGCCCGCGTGCGCCCAGACCTCCACGTGGTGGCTGTCGATCAGCCGCCAGAAGTCGGGATCGGGCGGCGACGGCGCCGTCGTCTTGAGCTGTCGTGCCGCCGCGTCTCTGAGCGTGAACGTGATGCTGGATCCCGACAGCACGACGCTGGCCACCTGATCCGCAGCGACATCCTGCCGGAAGGCCGTGTACGAAACCGCCTGGTGGTCGGCGTTCCCCCACAGGTTCAGGGCCAGGACAACCCAGACCACGCCCGCCGCGAGAAGCAGCCACCATGCCGTGCGCGAGGTTCGATCCTCCATGCCACGAACTATCCTGCAGGAAGCCCATTTTGTAAAGATTTATATCCGCACCAACACCAAGCCATCAACCCACCGTGCCAAGCGGTTGCCGAAGTTCGCCTGTCAAGCGGCATGTGCTCTGGATCGAAGGCACGTTTTCCCTGCGCTCCGGTAGCGAGCGCCCGGAGAAAACCAACATTTAATGGCTCCTGGCCTCCGAAGCTGTGCTAAACCGCACGACGAAGCGGTCGAAACGGTGCTATAGAGGGTACAAGACCCACGGCACCTTGATTTCAGGAAGCTTCGACGATGGGGCTCCAACGAACAGCCATTGCACTGGCCATTCTCCTGGCCGCGGTTTTCCAACCGGCCCAGGCCGAGGCGCATGCCTTCCGGCATCCCCACCGGCCTGGGGTGGAGGCAGGCCGTTTCCGCGTCGCGCGGCGGATCCAGCACTTCCGGTTCGCCCGCAGAGTCCACCCCGTCCGCGCTCGCCGCGCCGTACGATACGTTGCGACCCCGCATGCGGTTTACCGCCGGCTCCGGAGTGACGAGGCGCTCCTGCGCAGGTATCCGCACGACTGGCGGCTCCAGCGCCTGGTGCGGGTTCTCCGCGTCCGCCTGGCACGCATGCAGCATCGGGCGGCGCCGCCGCGGTACGGCAACCAGAGTGCCGCCGACCTCCACCCCAGGTTCCACCGGATCGCCCGCGGAGTCGGCTTCTGGGAAGGCGCCCTGCTCACCCCGGCGGGTCGCGTCCGATTCTCGGTGCTCAAGGTCGACCTCCACCTGGCGGACGTCGCGCCGGTCGCCGCCCTGACTCGGGGTGGAGGCTTCGCCCTCGAGCGGACCTCGACGATGGCACTCCGCGAGCATGCGATCGCCGGCATCAACGGCTCGTTCTTCTCGCCCCGGAGCCGTGCGCCAGCCGGCATGCTGATCGTCGAGGGTAAGCTGCTCGCCGGTCCCGTGAGCCGGCCGGTGCTGGTCGTGCATGGCAACGGAACCGCGTCGATCCTTCCGGATCGCAGCGCCATGCGCAAGGATCCCTTCCAGGCCGTCGGTGGCGGCCCCACGCTCCTGCGAAACGGGCGGGTCGTCCTGTGGGGGCGCCCGCCGGACATCGGCGGCCGTCAGCCACGCACCGCCGTCGGCCTCTGCCCGGACCGCAAGGTCCTCCTGGTCACCATCGACGGGCGGAGCCGCGCCTCGGCCGGCGCCACGCTCGCCGAGGAAGCCCGCTACATGCTCGCCCTGGGAGCCCGCAATGCCATCAACCTCGACGGCGGCGGCAGCACCACGATGGTCATCAAAGGCCACGTCGTCAATGCTCCGGCGGACGGCTCGGAGCGCTGCGTCAGCGACGCCCTCATGGTCTTTGCCAAGGGCCAGCTGGGCCGCCGCCCGGACGTGCTGAAGTACTCCGGCTATGGTGAGTACGGCTCGTAGCCGGCGATACCCGAGCTCTATCCGGGCAAGCTGGGTGCGGACGGTCCCGCGGCTCCGAGCCTCACGGCCAAGGTCCGTTCGAAACGGCCTCGTTCGACGCTGATGCGGACGCTCTGACCCGGCCTCTTGTGGTGAAGCATGGCGACCAGTTGCTCCGGAGTCGATAACGGCAGTCCGTCGACCGAAAGCAGGATGTCCCCCGCCTCCAGACCGACGCGCGCCGCGGGGCTGCCCGGGGAGACCTGCACCACGACGATGCCCTTGCCGACCCGAACCCCGAGGTAGCGCGCCAGCTCGGGCGTCAGCTTGGCCACCGTCACTCCGAGCCAGGGCCGCGCGACGGTACCGTGCAGCCGGATCTGGGCGATGGTCGACCTGAGCGTGTTGGACGGGATGGCAAAGCCGATCCCCTGCGCCCCCCTCGCGATGAACGTGTTCATCCCCACCACCAGGCCATCGAGCAACACGAGCGGCCCGCCGGAGTTGCCCGGATTGATGGCCGCGTCGGTCTGTAGATAGGACTGGTGCTCGGATTGCGAGAACTCGCGGTTGACCGCCGAGAGGATCCCCGCGGTCACCGTCCGTTGCAAGCCAAGCGGGCTCCCGAAGGCCAGAACCCAATCACCGGCCTGGGCCGTATTGGAATCGGCCAGGCGAAGTGCGGGCAAGTGCGTCGCGGGTACCTTTACCAGCGCGACGTCGACGTTGGAATCGAAGCCAAGGACCTTCCCACGCATCCGCCGTCCATCGGGGAAGGTGACGGTGACCACCTTCTTGCCCTCGACGACATGGTCGTTCGTGAGGATCAGCCCGGCCGGATCGATGACAAAACCGGAGCCAATACCCTTCTGGACGTAGTAGCCGGGCGGCCCGAAGAGGGGAACCTCGGCGACCTCCCGGACGACGCTGATGTTGACGACCGAGGGGCTCGTGCGGCGTGCCAGCTCGGCGAACGATCGGGGCCCCCAGCCGACGACGGACGCCGGCAGGGCGATCGCGGGCGCCGTGATCGCGACGGCCAGACCCCCCGCAATCAGGACCGAGCCCGCCAGATGCCGGCCGGCGGTGCGTGCGGAATTTGCGCCCGAAAAAATCATGCCGATGAACTCCTGGTGCTGATTTGAGCATGCCGAGGTAGCGACCGAGTGGTGGATCCAGAAGAAGTCTCGGGGGAATCCAGGTTGGCTGTTTCAGGGCACCTCTGCGCCGGGCGAGAGCCCCCACGACCGCGTCTCCAGGAGGTTCCCGGCACTGCAGCCAGCGCCCTCGACGCATCGCCCCGCAGGCGGCGGGCCCAGCAGGGGCTCCGTGCGGCAAGGGCCAAGATTCCAGGCCACCCGGGAAGCCTTGGCGATCGCTGCTGGCAGAAGCGACGACCGACGAACCGGATCCGCTGGTCC
>JAJXWQ010000033.1 GCA_021781555.1 bacterium | reverse complement strand
GGAGCACGGGGGCCAGGACGATCGTGGAAATTCGCATGCGGAACATGGGGTCCAACCTACACTACCCCGAACCCCTTGACGACTGCAGGCGGTCGTAGAGCCCCGGATGCGATCCCGTCGCGGCAGGATCTCGGGCCCTTTTGTCGCAGGAAGGGGTTCCTGTGTGCGGTCGCTTCGCTGCGCGGCCGGGCCTCGCTTGACGTTTCCGGCCCGGGCAAATCGAGGACTCGCGGCATGAAAAAGACGCGAGAGCCGCGCGCTGGGCTCCCGCGTCCGGACGACGGGTCTACTGTTGCACGGAACGGACAGCCGCCAGAGCGTCGACGATGCCGGCTCCGTAGTGATCGTCGAAGCCCCCGGTGGTCGAGCGAGCGGAGGCCATGAGATCCTGGCGCGCCTGGGCAGGCGTCAGGCCGGGATCGATGGACTTCATCAGGGCGACGACCCCGCTGACGACCGGGGTGGCCTGGCTGGTGCCGCTGATGGCCGCGTAGCCCTCCTGGATGGAGTCCTCGGAAGGCAGCTCCTCGGGGTGCTGCTTGGCGATATCGAGCAGGGCGCAGTCGTAGTTGGGGAAGGTCGCCCAGATGCCATACCCGGGGGCCGAAACGGCCTCCCACGAGCCCCAGTCGGACCATGGGGTGACCTGATCCTGCGGATCCGTGGCGCCCACCGCAATCACGCCCTGGTAAGCCGCCGGATACGACGTGGGGTTGCCATTCTGGCCGTCGTTGCCCATGGCCACGACCACGATGACGCCCTTGCCCAGCGCGTAGTTGACGGCGCTCTGGATGGCCTGAGAGGACTGGCTGCTGCCGAGGCTCATGTTGATGATGTTGGCCCCATGATCGGCCGCGTACTGGATGGCCGTGGACACGCTGAGCGCCGTACCACCCTGCGCGCCGAGAGCCCGCACGGGCATGATCTTGGCATCCGGGGCGACTCCGATACCGCCGATCCCGTTGCCACCGACCTCTGCGATGATGCCGGCGACGTTGGTGCCGTGACCGTTGTCATCGTGCGGATTGGAGTTGTTCTCGAGGGTGTTGTAGCCCGGGACCAGGTTGGCCTGGAGGTCGGGATGGGTCTCGTCCACGCCGGTATCGATGACCGCAACCGTGACGCCCCGCCCCGTGCTGTACTTCCACGCCTGTGGGGCGTGGATCGTGGCGAGTTGCCACTGCTTGGACTCGAGGGGATCGCTGGTGAGATTGAAGCCGAGGATCGGCGCGCTGGCTTGACTTGCGACTCGCGGCGCCGGTGCCGGGACCGGGATCACCCAGTTGGGCTCCACGAACGCGACACCCGGCTGCTGCTTGAGCTTGGCCTGGAGGTCGGCCACCGTCTGGCCGGCGGCGGGGGCCACGAGCTGGAGCTTGATGGCCGGATCGTCCTTGAGGATGTCAGCCGAGATGGTAGGACGGGTCTGGGTATAGCCCACCAGCAGCTGGCCTGGCACGGCCTGGCTGGTGACGGAAAGAGAATCCGGGCTCTGCAGGCCGAAGCCATACTGCTGGGGGCCAACACCGCAGCCGGCGAGCGCACTCGCGCACAGCACGACGGCCAGGGATGGGAACGCGACCCGGCGAGACGACATCACGGCTCCTTGCGATGGGCCCTAAGAGGGCGGTAGGGAAGCGAGGATCTATTCGCAAAGGGCCCACCTGATGGGCCCGCGCTTGGCCAGGAGGAGGCCGAGTCGCCAGAATTATCAAAACAGGCGCCTGCCTGATACGCTTATCGTAAGTGTCGATTAAATCCTTGCCAAAGGACCTTTAAAAAGTTGATCGAAGCTGCTACTCTTCTCGTCGAACCCCTCTCTTTACCTGCATCAGGACCTTTCATGCCAGACGCCACCTTTCGGGGTGAACCCGCCATCCGCGTTCTCTTGCTTCCCAAGGACACCAACGAGAACGGCACCATCTTCGGCGGCGTGATCCTGTCCTACATCGATCTGGCGGGAGCGGTGGAAGCTCGCAAGAATACCGACCACCGGTTCGTGACGGTTGCGATGCGTGAGGTCGTGTTCAAGCGGCCCGTCTACGTCGGCGATATCGTCAGCTTCTACTCCCAGACCATCAAGCGGGGGCGCACCAGCATCACCGTCCAGATCCGCGTCGAGGCCCAGCGCCAGCATGATCCGCGTGAGGTCGCCGTCGTCACGACCGCCGAGAGCGTGTTCGTCGCGGTGGACGAAAAGGGGACGCCGATCCCCCTCTGATTCGCGTCCAGACCAGACTCGTTCTGAGTAGTAGTCCCTACGTCTTGTATCTAGCTTCGGTAGACTCCTAGGCCTTTTGCAGTTTGAACGGGGCCCTCTGCCGGTCGCTTCGCTGCGCAACCGGGCCCCGTTTGACTCATCGGGCTCGATCCATTCAAACCGGGAGCACTCTAGTATGGACCATATGCCTGCTATACCGATGGGTTCCATGCCGGCGATTTCGAGGGATCCCTTTCTTGCCGCCCGCCTGTCGCGGCGCTTGCCCAGGGAGTCGGCGCGCCAGGCCCAGGCCTTCCTTGGCGAGATCGATCAGGCGGGGGCCGAGCTCGACGCTCTGTCCTTCGAGGCCAACGCCCATCCGCCCACGCTACGGACGCACGATCGTTTCGGTGAGCCGCTCCACGACGTCATCCATCACCCTTCCTACCAACAGCTCGAGGATTTCGCATACGGGCGTTTTGGGATCGTTTCCATGCTTTACGATCCTCCAGAGCGCAGGCGCTGGGGCGGCCACGCCCGTACCATCTCGGCCGCCGGAAGCCTGGCCTTTGGCCGTTACGAGCAGGGGGTGCTCTGCCCCCTGGCCATGACGGACGGCGCTGGCCAGGTCCTGGCGGCTTACGGCGATGGGGTCCTGCGGGACCGCTACCTCCCGCGCCTGGGGGCGCGGGGTTCGGGCCGGTACACGGCCATGATGTTCCTGACCGAGCGGCAGGGCGGATCGGACGTCGGCGCGATCGACTCCCGGGCGCAGCGCGACGGCGATGCCTGGCGCCTGCATGGGGAGAAATGGTTCGCATCCAACGCGGGCGGTGACCTCGCGCTGGTCCTGGCGCGGCCGGATGGGGCACGGTCAGGGACGCGTGGGCTCGGCCTCTTTGCGGTGCCGCGGACGCTGCCGGACCATGGCCGCAACACCTTCCAGATACGCCGCCTCAAGGACAAGCTCGGAACCCGATCGCTGGCTACCGGTGAGATCGAGCTTGCGGGGGCCAAGGGCTTCCTGGTCGGCCAGCTGGATGCTGGCTGGAAGCAGATGGCCCACATGGTCAACCTTTCGCGCCTTTACAACGGATTGGCCGCTGTCGCGATCATGAGCCGGGCCTTTGCAGAGGCCCTGGCCTGGGCCGAGGGTCGCCAGGCGTTTGGCCGCACGATCGCCCGGTACCCGATGGTCGCCGACACGCTCGACGCTCTGGCCGCCGAGCTTGACGGTGCCCAGGCGCTGGCGTTCGAGGTCGTGGGGCGATTCGAGCGCATCGAGGAAGGTGCAAACGACGCTACCGAGCGGGCGTTGCTACGGATCCTCACTCCGGTCCTCAAGCTCTTCACGGCCAAGCGGGCGATCTGGAGCGCGTCCGAGGCCATCGAGATGCTCGGCGGCAACGGCTATGTCGAGGACTTTCGCCTTTCCTGCTTCTATCGCGATGCGCAGGTCTTGCCCATCTGGGAGGGCACGACCAACATCCTGGTTCTGGACACCTTCCGTGCCGTGGAAAAGGAGTCCGCCCACGAGCCGCTCTTCGACCTCATGCGCGCCAATCTCTCCCGTTCTCCGGATCGCTACCTGGGCGAGCGCCTGGCCGAGCACACCGACGAGCTCGAGTCCGCACTGGCGGGCCTGCGGGGTCTGGAGGGCGACGACTGGACGGTGCCAGCGCGCCAGTGGGTCTTCAAACTGGCCCCGGCGCTGGAGGCCTGCCTCTTGCTCGGCGAGGCCGGGCTGGCGATGGATCCGGATCGCGAGAGCCTGGTGGCGCACGCTCGCCGCCTGGTCGATGCGCACCTGGAGGGCTGGACGGCCATGGGGCTGCTCGCAAGGCCACAGGCGATCCGGCGCTAGGTCTTTGGCCGGGTGAACGGGTCCCGTTTGACTCGTTCCGGGCGCACGCTAGCGGGCTGCGGCGACGGCAGCCTTGGCGGGAGGCCCCCCGGCGCGAACCGACGCCGAGGCGATCTCGCGCAAGATCAGTGCTTGATAGCCTCGCAGCGTGCCCAGACCGTCACCCAGGACCAGGGCGAGCGCCTTGTTGATGGCACCATGGCTGGTCACCGTGATCGTGAAGCCGACCTCGGTCGAGTCTGTCGCAGTGGGCCTGAAGGTGAACGCCATCGCCACGTTTCCCGGCAGGGGAGCCTGGTGGCCAGCCGCGGCGTTTCGGAAGGCATAGCGACGATCGGGTTCCCACTCCGTGAGCTTCTGATTCCAGGCCTGGTCGGGCCCCAGGGAATATCGCAGAACCTTGCCGGCCACCGGGTCTCCGCCCCCGACCACCGTCCGGCTCAGGAAGACCGGTAGGCCGGACCCGGCGCCACCACGGGCGGTGATCGTGCGCCAGTCCGTCGCGATCGCCCAGACCCGCGCCGGGGGAGCCGCCACCCTCCGCTGGACCTGGCTGACGATCGTTTCCGGCCCCAGGAACCCGATCGCCAGGAAGACCGCCGGCACGAACAGCACGATGATCGCCGCGGCCTGGAGCCATCGCCAGTAGATGCCCATCGGGCCTCCTTGTAGTCCAGGCTACCGTGACAGGGAGCGAGCGAGCCGATCGTAGTCGACCTTCGCGTTGTGCCTGGGGTCGACCGGGATGCGCCTTTGCAGGATCACCTCATCGACCAAGATGCCGTGGTCGGCAAGTTTGGTCCGCAGGGTTTCGATCCGGGGGGCCGCTGCGGGTACCACCGCAACGACCGCTCGCTGGCCAAGTTCGCGGTCGGGCAGTCCAACCAGCGCAGCCCGCTCGACCCAGGGCTCGGCCTGGGCCAGGGCCTCCACGATTCCCGGATAGAGGACGGTTCCCGACCGGTTCACGCAATTGTGCATCCGGCCCACGATCCACAACCGCCCGCGTTCGTCGCGGTACCCCAGATCGCCCATCCGGTGCCAGATCTGGCCGCTCGGCTCGCGGATCTTGTTCAGCCTCACGGCCTCCTCGTTGCGGAAGTAGTTGCGATTGACCTGACGCCCGGAGACCACCACCTCGCCGATCTGGCCGGCCGGTAGCTCGAGCTGGGCCCAGTCGGGATCGACCACGGGCCCGGCGCTGGCCCGAAGGATCTTCAGCTCGATCCCATGCGCCGGTCGACCCACGCAATCGCCTTCGCCTCGAGCCGTCCGCGCTCCGGTCTCGGCGAGCACCTCGCGCGCCGAGATCAGGGCGACGGGCTCCGCCTCCGTCGAGCCGTAGCCGATGAATGCATCTCCGTCCGGCAGCAGGTCGGCCAGATCCCGCATGAGGTCTGGCGGGACGGCCGCTCCGCCGGTGAAAACGCTCCGGACCCCCGCCAGTACGCTCTGCTCTTCCCTGAGCCTCCGGCACACGGGAGCAAAGAAGGCCGGGGAACCGACCAGAGAGGTGACGCCGAAGGCCCGGATCTGGCGCAGGATCGCATCGGGGTCCACGGCCGACGGGCGGCTGGGCCGCATGGCCGGGATCACGCTCGTGGCGCCGGCCGCGAGGTTACTCAGGATGAAGATGGGCAGGGCCGGCATCGCGACGTCGCCGGCCTGGATCTTCATCTCGGCACACAGCGCCTGGTGCTGGGCGTCGAGAAATCCGTGGGTGCGATCGGCCCCCTTGGGGGCGCCCGAACTGCCGGTGGTGAAGGTGATGAGGGCGGTATCGTCTGGCGACACCGGGCTCGTCTCCGGGATCTCAGGTCGGTTCGCCTGCCCGGGATCCACCAGTCGTCCCCAGCCCCGCTTGCTCGAGATCAGACGCGTCTTGATGCCACGAAATTCGGCAAACCCGGACGCCAGCGCCTGCACGATCCAGGGGCCGGCGAAGGCCGCCGGCTCGACCAGGCGGATGCAGCTCAAAAGGCGTGCCAGCCCCACCCAGGGGTCCACGAAGACCGTGATCGCGCCGATCTTGAGCAGCGCCAGGATCAGCGTGTAGAGCTCGGCGCTCATCGGTACCATCACGACCACGCGATCGCCTGGCCGGAGACCCCTGCGTCGGAGGCCCGCGGCCAGGGACCCGACCTCGGTCGCCAGCTCCTGGAATCGGACGACGCGATGGGAGCTGGCTGCCAGGTCCACCGGCGTGACGATCGCGGGACGCTCGGGGGCCTCGATGGCCCAGCGATCGAGGTAATGAATGAGGTTGTGCGAGGTCGCTCGCTGCGATGGTTCCGAAATCATGTTCCAGGGAGCTCGTAGAGCGCGTAGCGGCGAAGCTGCCTGGCTCCGGTGAATGCGCTCAGGTGCGTCGACGGATTTTCCTCGGCCATGAGTGCGTGGATGGAGGTCTCGTACCCGGCCGCGTGGGCCAGGCCGAGGTGGTTTGCAACCAGCGCCATCCCGACGCTGGTTCCCCGGGCCCAGGGCATCACGACCAGCGTCTTCAACACCGCGGCCCGCGGGCGCCGCCGGGCAAGGGCAAAGCGAGCCTTTGCCACCAGGCTCTCGCTCCCGCGCATGGCCCGGACGGCGTCCGAAAGGTCCGGGTAGCCGAACAGAAAGCCCGCGGGTCTGCCGTCCTGGTGTTCGGCGATGACGGTGAGCTCGGAACCCAGCTTGCGAGCGCTCGCGAAGATCCGTCGGAAGCCATCGAGCGAGATCGGATGGAAACCCTGTGCCTCGGCGAAGCTTGCCTGGCTCAGCGTATGCATGAGCGCGAGTTCGGCGTCGAAGCGCGCCAGGTCGAGTTTACGGAAGGTGAATCCCGAGCGCAGGGCGCGCCGATGGAACGGCTCGAGGCGCTCGATCACGCCGGCCAGATCGCCGGCCTCCATCGACACGTAGCTGGCTACCGGCCGGAACCCGTACCCTTCCCAGAGCGAGGGATAGTAGGGCGGATTGTAGGGTTCCAGGAGGAAGGGCGGGCGATCGTGGCCCTCCACCACGAAGCGATACGGATGCCAGGTGTCGAAGGTCACGGGGCCGCGAATGTGAGCGACTCCCCGCTCGCGGAGCCACCTCGCGCCCGCGTCGAGCAGGGCGCTGGCCAGGGTCTGGTCCGCGCTGCATTCGAACGAGCCGAGGTACCCCACGTCCGTCTCGGGGAGCCAGAAGGCCGAGAGCCGGCCTCGCCCCGGGAGCAGGAAGTGCCGCGCCACCCCCGCGCGGTACCACGGGTAGGAGGGCGCCAGCTGGCCTCGCACGGAGCGCCGAAACGGGGGAATCCAGTGCAGATCCCGGGCGTGGATGCGGTAAGGCAACTCCACGAAATCCTTGCTAGCCGGGCCATCGCCAAAAAATGACATGATGCCTCGGGCATCGCTGCTGACAAGCTCGCGTGCCAACCGACCTATCCTTGCCAAGCCGCGTCACGCAGCGGGGCGGAGTCAGGGGCCGGAGCCTCGAGGTAGACCTTCCCGGCCCGCGCGTCCATGTCGACGACCTGGCCATCATGAACCCTACGTGTGAGCCCCTTGATGCCGACGATGGCGGGTATACCCAGTTCCCGCGCCACGATCGCCGAGTGCGACAGGATACTACCCCGCTCGATGAGAAGCCCGGCTGCCGAGGGATAGAGCGGAACCCAGCCTGGGTCCGTGCGCTCCGCGACGAGGATCTGGCCATCAAGGCGCATGTCGTCCCGCGGCGAGAGAATGACCCGTACGGCCTTCTTCACCCGGCCCGGGCAGCAACTCGTCCCCGACAGCACCCCGGAATCTTCTCCGGGCCCGGCCGGGGCTGGCTCCTGGGGCAGGTCGAGGTACGGGATGCCCGTCGTGGTGAACCGATCGGGAATGTCCTCGCCCCGGTAGCGGTCGAACTCCGCGCTGCGAAGCTCGGCCAGGGCCCGGAGGTTCGTGCAGGTCGAGCGGCCCTCGACGAAGCCGATGATCTCGGGCACGGTCAGGTGGTAGATATCCCGGGCGGTGCGAAGCTGTCCGGCCGCGGCCAGCTTCGCACCGAGGGCGTTGAACATCTCGCGGCAGAGGCCGAAGATCTTGGTCCTGGCGAAACGCAGGTTCTCTCGGTTCTTGACCGCCTTGCGGGCGTTGGCGAGCACCCAGGCGAAGACCTGGTGCCGGATCGGATGGCCGCGCAGGGCCCCGGCGGCTCGCCGCTCGGCGTCCTGGCGAATCCGCCGTTCGGCGGCCTCGATGGCCGCGATATCGAGTTCGCCCTGCCGCAGGTAGTTCGAGATCGTCACGTAGGCGAAGGTCGGATCGTCGCGCAGGCTCGGCTCTTCGAGCTTGAGCTCGTTCATGCACCGGAATCCGAATCGATCGAGAAACTCCCGCATGGCCGCAGCCAGCATGGCCTTGCTGCCCCGGGCCTCCAGGTCGCCCCGTAGCCAGCGGTCGGCCTCCGGGGGCGGCAGGGACTGGAACTCGGCCTCGAGCGCGGGGTCCGCCTTGATGGAGATCGCCATCCGCAGCAGGGCTTTGGTGGGCTCGGTCGACTCGATGCCACCCTCGCCGCACAGCAGATCGTTCTGCAGGCTGTCGCCCGCTTCGGGGCACCAGGCCCCCACCAGCTTGCGCAGGACCCCGTAGAAGACCATCGCGGCGATGTCGGTCAGGATCGGGGCCTTCCAGTTGCGCAGCACGTCCTTTTCGAGCAGGTCGTACATCTCGACGATTTCGTGCGGGCTCATCCGGGAGAGGTCTTGCCGGCTCTGGGCCTGATAGGTCGCTTCGAAGGACTGCATGAACCCCGCGACCTGACGATCGAGCGTGAGGAAGTTGGTGATCACGCGCAGCCCGACATGGAGCAGCGGGCCGATCCGGTCGACGAAGCCAGCCCGGGTCTGAGCGCGGGTCGACGCTACCGAGTCCTTGACGCCCATCATCTGCTCCATGAAGGCGCGGTTGGCCTCGAATCCGGGGAGCAACGAGACGACCTTGTACCAGTTCTGCAGGTTGTAGTACACGCGGCCCTTCATCAGGCCGAGCATGTTGCGGAACACGGCCGTGCTGGCGACCAGGACCCGCGGTGAGACGCCCAGCAGCTCACAGACCTGTCGGTACACGATTTCGTAGGCGTTCTGGGCGAAGCTGAAGGTCAGCGCGCTGGTGACGCCCGAGTACGATTCGATGATGTTGGAGTTGTCCCAGACGATCTGGCGCAGAGCGCCGCTCGCAAGGGAGGCCTCCGGTCGCTCTGAGCTCCCGGCAAGGCCACCCGTCTGGGCGCCCAGCACGGTGATCGGCCGGGCCTGCAACACGTGCAGGCGACCCCCGGCATAGGCCCACTCGATATCCTGCGGCGAGCCGAACGCGGCCTCGATCGCCCGGGCCGTCCGGGCCAGCTCCCGCACCTGGCCGTCCGCGAGGCAGGACCGGTCCCGGAGGTCGGCCTCGACGGGTACGACGCGGGTCCCGCCGCGGTCCGCCCGGGCGACCCGCTCGGTCTTGTGGGCGATCTCCGCAGCGAACTCGGTGGCCTGGTCCTGCCCCGGCACCCGGATCACGTAGCCGTCGGTCTCTACCAGGTCGGCTACCACCCCCTCGCCGAGCCCGAAGGCGGCCCGGACGACGACCTCGCTGCGATCTCCGGTGATCGGATTGGCCGTGAAGGCCACGCCGCTGACTTCCGAGTCGACCATCTCCTGGACGACGACGGCCATGTCGATCGCCGCAGAGGCGATCTCGTGTGCCTGGCGATAGGCGGCGATCCCGGACGCATCCGCAGAGGCCCAGCATCCGGCCAGGGCCTCGAGGAAGGCCTCGGGACCGGCCACGTACAGGTAGGTCTTCAGCTGGCCGGCAAAAGAGGTGGTCGTGCCGTCCTCCCCGATGGCCGAGGAGCGCACCGCGACCGGTACGTAATGGCCGTCGCGCCGAAAGATCCGTTCGAAGGCCTCCAGCACGGCCTCACGAACCACCGGTGGAATTCCTTGGCCGTCCGCGAGGGCCGGGCGAGCCAACCGGTGCGCCGCGGCGCCGACCGCAAACCAGGTCGGCACGTCGAACCCCGCCTGGACCAGGCGCCAGAGATTGGTAGCCTTCCCGCCCAGCTCGCGGGTCTGCGAAGGTGCGACTTCGCCGGGAAACACGACCAGTCCGCTCGTCTGTGGTAGCGACGTCATCGCAGCATCCATCCTCAGTTGCCCCACGTCACGCCGCGGGCGGCGACCATCCCGACGACCAGGAATAGTTCCAGCAGCACGACGGCGAGCGTGCCCAGATCCTTGACCCCCCTGGCGTTGCGGGCCGTGGGGCTGGCTGCATACCTGGCGTAGCCCGCCGCTCCTACGATCGTCGCCAGGCCGATGAGACCGCCGACCCAGCCAGGCAAGGCCAGCGTGTGGACGAGCCACGCGGAACACCCGGCAGCTACCACCAGAGTGGCGAAGCCCACCCAGGAAGCGCCTCGGGGGCCAAACCTGCGCGTGTAGGTATCGAGGGTCGGCTTCTCGTCCTCGGGGGCCAGGAACTTGCGCGACAGCTCGAAGCACAGGCCGACGCCGGTTGCTGCCCCGAGAACCGCCAGAAAGCCCCGGGGTAGGGCCGTCCAGCTACCCAGCGATACCGTGCCGATGTACAGGCAGATCAGGGGCGTGATGCCCTGGTGGGTGAGGGCGTAGGTGAAGACGTGGCCCCGCAGCCAGTCCCGAACGAAGAACTCGACCCGCATCAACAGGGCAAACCCGAAGACCGCCCCGAAGGCGATCGCCGGCCCGACCCCGAGGATCGCCGCCAGCGTGGCCAGCACGGCGACGACGATCCAGCCCAGCCCGCGCAGCTCGCCCAGGGTGACGACACCCCGCTGGACCACGCGGTCGGGATGGTTGATGCGGTCGTCATCGAAATCCTTGAACTCGTCGAAGACCCGCAAGAGGAGCAGCGTGAGGAAGGTGGCTGCAAACGCCGCCAGCCCGCGTGGGCCGATCTGCAGCCGGCCCGTGGAGGTGAGGGCCTGCGCCGCGAACCAGGTGCTGCCGAACAGCAAGGCGATCGCCACCGTATGCGAAGCCAGCGGGAAGCGCTCCGCCTGGTAGCTGTTCCAGCGGGACCAGAAGGGCATGCGCACGGCACTCGAGGCCACGGTTCGACTCCTCCGCTGCCGGCCACTTCCGGCATCACCGGCGCAATATACCCCGCCTGACGGTTGCCGCCTTCGAAAAGGGGTGGCAAGCCCCCTGGCTCGGGTTCTTGCGGGGAAGCGAAGGCATGTGACGAAGCTCACGGGCCAGCTGTGATGGGGCCTGCTGGGGGGACCACGATGACGCGGTAAGCTGAAGGTGTCTTCGGGAGGCGCACCCCGCGGACACCTCTCAAGAAGGGGCACACCCGGCGCGAAGTCCCGGACAGGCTTCGTGCCACGGCGCTACTATGGACCCCCTGCCTTTCCGGAAAGGCAGGGGGTCGACAGCATGGTCAAAGCTGGGGGGGGAGTCCGAGCGGCCCGGTCTTGGGGCGGTTGCGGCCGAGCTTCTCGTGGGCGCGAACGAAGTGGTCCGAGCAGATGGCCGAGAAGGTCGAGAGGTCGAGCGCAAGGCAGGTGGCGCAGACGATCTCGGCCAGCTTCTTCGCTCCGCCCGTCCCCCTGCAACCCAGCATGTCGAGCGCGGCGCTCTGAGCTGGAAGGGCCGTGCCGCCCCCCACCGTGCCGACGACGAGGTTGGGCATGAGGCACCCGAAGTAGAGGCCGTCAGGTTCGAGCCGGAAGTTGAGCTGGCCCTGCGCGCTTTCGGGCACCGTCGCGATGTCCTGTCCGCATGCGGTGAAGATCGCGGCCACGATGTTTGCGAAGTTGACGTTGACTCCCATGCTGCCCGCCGCCGCCGTCGGCGTGATCCCCGCCACGAAGGCCTCGAAGAGATCCTCCGGGGTGGTCCGGAGCACGCTCGCCATCACGCCCCGGTCGAGCTTGGCCTCGGCCACGACGCGCTTGCCGCGCATGGAGGTCGTGTACATGAAGAAGGAGATCTTCTTTTCGGCGCCCATGTTGGAGTCGACGTAGTGGTCGAGAATCTCCCGACCGGACTGGGCAGGAAAGGTCGAAACGATGTAGTTGCAGACGGCCCAGTTGCACCGCATGACCATGTTGGCGCCGTAGGCATCTCCGGTGTCGTACGACATCAAGAGGCAGACGGTATCGCCCAGGACCGTGGGATCGCACGACAAGAGCTTGCCGTGGCGGGTCTGTGACTCGGCGATCGCCCGGATGGCGCCTTGCTCTTTGCGTACCCAGCTCGCAAAGGCCACGGAGTCGACCAGCGATCGGAAGATGAAGCTCGGAGCGCGCATCATCTGGTCGCTGAGCACCCGTACGCGCACCCCGCCGGATTCGGTGATGGCCCGGGCGCCGCGGGATGCCGATGCCACCAGCGCTCCCTCGGTCGTCGCCAGCGGGACGAAGAAGGTTCCCTGCGCGAACTCCCCGTCGATTCGCAAGGGGCCGGCCGCTCCCACCGGGAGCTGGACGTAGCCCACATGGTTCTCGACGTTGCCTTCCACCGCGCTGGCGGGGGGAGGCGCGCCCGCCAGCGCCGAGAGCTCGGCTCCGGTTTGCTCGGCCACCCAGCCTCTTCGCCCTTCGAGGGCATCCGCGGTGTAGCGCCCCTGGAACGGGACATGGCCGGAGTGGATGCGTGGCGGGGTACTCATCTTCGCGTTGTACCCGGTGCGCCGCTGGAAGCCAAAGGGTATGGCACGGTCAAAACATCGAGATGCATCCGCAGGACGCGGGAGCTCCTGCGCGGAACCCTGGCTGCAGTTCGAGGGGCCGGAACCCCTGCGGGTGTACGAATCAGGCGCAGACCGACAGCGCTGCAGGGTGGACGGCGAAGCAAAGCGTCCGGGTGTGCGCCAGGACCTCGCCGTCTCCGATGAAGACGCGCCTTTCGGTCGAGCGGACGGCGATCTCGCGCGCATCGAAACCCTGGACATCCCGGCGGTGGCGGTGCGCGCCACGCAGGGACATCAAGACGACCGTCAGGATGCTCGCCAGGCGGCTGCCCCCGCTCATGACCAAGCCCGCGAGCTGGCCGTCGTCCGGACGGGCCTGCGGGCAAGGCATCACGGTCTTGCCGATCGTCGGCTGGTTGGAGATGAAGAGCGCGATGGATGGGAACGTGCCGATCGTCCGGCCGTCGCAGCTGACCTCGACGGGTTGCTCGAGATCGCGGCCGAACGCCAGCAGGACGAAGCTGTAGAGGACATAGACCAGGCTTCCAAAGATGCGTGCGATCGTGCGGGCGTAGCCGGACGAAGCCTTGAATCGATTGACCCCGGTGGCCACCGAGCTGACGACGCCCATCCCCCCCGCAGTGGCGAAGAACTTGCCGTTGCAATCGACGACGTCGATCCTGCGGCTCCCGCCGGCCTTGATCACTCGGCAGGCCTTTCGCACGTCGAGTGGAATGCCGAGATGGGTGGCCAGGTCGTTGGCCGTCCCGGTGGGAATGATGCCGAGCTTGACCCCGGTGCCGGCGATCTGGTTGACGGCGATGTTGAGGGTGCCGTCACCACCCACCATGACCAGGTCGGTGATACCATCCGCGGCTGCGGAGGCGGCGGCCGCGACCGTCTGCTCGTAAGTCTGCGGGACGCACAGGTCGACCTGCGCCCCTGCGAACTCGGCGCGCAGGATGTCGAGCAACCGGTCCTTCCCGCCGCGTCGCGAGCTGCGGTTGACGATGATCCGGAACCTCCGCGCTGCCATCTCCCTCGCTCCTTCTCTCCCGGGGGCGTTTCCCCCGGGATGCTTATCGCCTCCAGGAGCGCGAGAGTTGCGCGGATGAGACGGGACTGCCGGCCGGATCGGCCGTAGCGGGGGTGTCGCCGGTGGGAGCCGCGGCCGTCGGCAGGGTGTTGATCAGGGCCAGGATGCCGACCGCCAGGCCTCCCACCGAGAGAACGCTGCTGGCGAGGTAAGGAAAGTGGACGCCGACGACGTAGAGACTGCCGGCCAGGAGCGGCCCGAAGACCCGCGCCAGGCTGTCGAAGCTGGACTGTAGGCCCATCGCCACGCCTTGACCCGTCCGGGCGGCACGCGAGACGCCAGCCGAGAGACTGGGCCGCATACATGCCGACCCGAGGCCCACGACGATCAGTGCGATCGTGAGCGTGGTCGGCGAGGGTGAGAGCGCCAGGCCGAAAAAGCCGATGGCGAAGAAAGCGAACCCGAGGCGAGCGACAGCCACCTCGCCCAGGCGCTTGATCAGCCGACCGACGGCTCCACCGGCGAACAGCGCCGAGACGAATCCAACCATGCCCATCAACAGGCCGACCTGGCGGACGACTTCATCGGGCTTGAGACCGGGGAAGAAGACATCGCGATAATAAAGTGCGAGCGTGGTCTCCATTCCGGCGAAGACGAGCGACTGGAGGAAGGTCAGAACCAGCCAGGGCCAGAGCCCGGCGCCCTCGACGGCCAAGCCGGCAAAGAAGCCCCGCTTCTCGGCGGCCAAGCGCTCGGGACGCGTTTCGCGCACGATGACCGCAGCGACCAGGAAGGTCGCGGCCGCGGCTCCGGCTGCCAGGAAGAATGGCAGCTGGAAGTTGCCGTTCTCGGCCAGGATGCCGCCGATCGCCGGCCCAAAAACGAAGCCCATGCCCATCATGGCCCCTGCCATCGCCATCCCCTTGCCGCGGTTCTCGGCCGAGGTCAGATCCGAGACCATCGCGAATGCGCTCGGGAGCGTGGCCGCGGTCAGCATTCCGCCCACCAAGCGAGCCGCAAAGAGCACCAACAGGGGGCTGGCGTGAAGAAGGTGGGCGATGTGCTGGGCGTTGCCCATCAAGGTGAACGAGAGTGCAAACCCGGCGAGTCCAGACAGGAAGACGGGTTTGCGCCCGATGCGGTCGGAGAGGTGTCCCCAGGCGGGCGAGCACAGGAACTGCACGAGCGAATAGGAACCCATGAGGGCCCCGATCGTGAACCCGATGGCGGTGGCGGATCCCTGGATCTGCTCGGTGTAGTAAGGCAGGGCCGGGATGATGATGCCGAAGCCCGCCATCACCAAAAAGAGCGAAAAAGCGACGACCAGCAGACGCTTGCTGTCCATGGTTGATCTTGTCCCCTCGTGCAGAACCCCCATTGTACAGGCCCATGATCCGCTGCGGGAGCGCCATGCTGAGCAAGCCCAGGCGGCGGTGCGGGGCGAATGGAAGAGGCCGGGGGCCGGAGTCGAGGGTTCCGCTCCTGGTTTATGATGGGGGCATGGCGCGTCCGCTGGCCTCACTCCTGGTCGTCTCGCTCCTGGCAGGGTGCCTTCCCTCCACGTGGGGCGCCAGCGCCGCGGCCCCGTCCGCGGTGGCAAAGCCAGGCCAGGAGCAAGAGCTCTTCCACGATCCGATCTTGATGGTCGGGGGGACGGGGATGTTGCTCGTCGGGATCGGTGCCGTCGCCGGCCTCGTTGCCTGCCAGACCGAGAATTGCCTCGGGGGGGGGACCTCCGACCCCGCGCAGGCCAGTAGCCCGCAGGTCCAGTACGGGTTCCCGGTGATGGCGATCGGGCTGGCGACGGGGCTGCCTCTCTACATCGGGGCGTGGGTCTTCGCGATCCGGCGTGCAGATGAGCTCCGCCGTCAGCAGCTCACCGCTCCGCTCGAACCGGTCGCGCCCACACCTCGTTGAGGCGTGGCGTCCTCGGTCCGAGCACACCGCCGCCCGGCGCCGTGCTTGCGTGCCGAGCCTTACCGTAGAGTTAAGGTCAGTGCGCTTGATCGTCCCGATGGCGGCATGCTAGTTTGGCCATTGATGGGAGCAACCGACCGCCCTGGCGCGGTCGCCGCACGGGCGGCATCGCCACCCTCGATCGCCGACGCCGGCGGGCCCGATCTGCTGGCCGCATTCCGGCGCTCCCGGGAGCCGCAGGTCCTCGAGGCGCTGGTCAAGCTCCACCTTCCCTTGGTCCGGCGCATCGCCTCCGCCCACTCGGATCGCAACGACAGCGAGGCCCTCGACGACCTCTGCCAGGTGGGAGCCATCGGCTTGCTCAGGGCCATCGATCGCTTCGATCCCGGGTTGGGCCGCCCGTTCGAAGCCTATGCCGGCGCGTGCATCGCGGGCGAGATGCGGCATTTTCTGCGGGATCTCGGTCAGATCGTCCGTGTGCCTCGCGAGCTGCAGGAGCTGCGCCCGCAGGTCATCCGGGCGACCGCACGTCTGTCGCAGGGCTTGCACCGAGCGCCCAGGGCCGAGGAGATCGCCGCCGAGATCGGCGCCACCGCCGACAAGGTCGCCGAGGTCCTCGAGCTCATCGAGGCGGGAGGTACGGTCTCGCTGGACGACGAATCCGGAGCGGAGCCCGGCAAGGCGCTCAAGCATCACCTCGTCGACAAGCGGTACCGCAGCTTCCAGCTCGCCACCGAGGACCGGATCATGCTCGGCCAGGCCGTGGCCAGGCTCAAGGACGTCTCCCGCGAGGTGATCGAGTTCGCTTTCTACGAGGACCTGACCCAGACCGAGATCGCCAAGAAGCTCGGAATCTCGCAGATGCAGGTCTCGCGCCGCGTGCGCGCCGCGCTCGGCGAGCTGTGGAAACTGCTCAACAGCCCGCTGTGGGGCTGATATCGCCTGCCTCGGCCTTTTTGCGCCGGATTCGGGCATTGCCGCGTAACATGTCAGCCTCATGTTGTCCTTGCACCCCATCAGCTTGCTCGCTGCCATCCTGGTGACGGCCTTCGCGTCCGCCATCGCCGGGCGCCTGGTTGATTTTTCGGCGGTCTGGTTTCTCTTTCATCCCTACAAGAAGATCAACCTGCCCCTCATCAAAGAACTCGGCGTCCTTCCGCGCCGGCAAGAAGCGCTGGCCGATCAGGTGGCTTTGCTCATCGAAGAGCGGCTGATCACGCAAGAGGGAATCTCCGAGTTCCTGACTTCCGAGCAGATGGCAGGCCAGGTACGGCAGACCGTGAGCCAGGCTCTCAAGGATGCGGCCAATCGCGAGTATCCCTCGGTTCGCGACATGCTGGCAGGCGAGACCGGGGCGACCGAGCCGATCGACCGCGAGATCCGGGTGCTGGTGGACTGGATCGGCGACCGGGCGGCGGCACTGCTGCGTCAGCCAGATTTTCAGGCTCGGGTCGCCAGTCTGGTCGGTGAGGTGCTCGAGCAGCGGCGTGGCTGGCCCCTCGAGGAGCTCATGCCGCCGGGGCTCTTCGAGGCTTTCGAGCAATACCTCGCGACGCGCTGGGATGTCCTGGCAGACAACGCCGCGGGTGTCGCAGCGGAGGTGGATTCCTACCTGGCCAACCTCGGGCTGGTCACGGATTTCCTCCCCCATGAAACCCTGGAATGGGCGCGTTCGTATATCAAGGATAACCTGCCCGAGTGGTTTGCGGTGGCCGAGGCCTTGCTGCAGGAGCCCCAGGTCAAGGCCGCATTCAAGACCTACGTCCTCGACATCCTCGAGCGCGTGGCCGCTTCCAATCCCAACCTGTTCTCCTTCGAGGGCCTGCTCGGGGCGTGGCGCCAGCTCTTTCCCGAGGACTTCTCGCGGCGGCTCGAGGGCTTCATCGACGTCACGGTGCCGAAGCTACGCAAGGCCCTCGAAGACCCGCAAACCCGCGAGTTCGTGGCCAAGCGGGTGGACATGTGGATGGACGAGGTGGCCACGACGCCGCTCGGAGTGTTCTACGGGCGGCTGCCGAAGCGGGCCCGCAAGCAGATCAGCGAGGGGATCAACCTGGCGCTGTCGAGTCCGGACATCCGCCGCTCGGCGCTCTGGGTGGTGGGGCGCGTGCTGATGCGTGCCCGGAGGGCCCGACTCGAGGAGGTCCTGCCGGCGGGCGTCTTCGAACGCGAACCAGGGGCGGGGCGTTCGGGTGGCCCGAGCGGTGCTGCCGAGCCGCCGCGGGACTGGATCGACCGGGCGGTGCGCTATCTGGGCGAATCGCTGGCGCAGGAGCCAGCGCAGGGCGCCCTGAAGCACTGGGTCGAGCGTGGCGTGAGCCGGTTGCTGGCGATCCCGATCGGTGTGCCCAGCCGGGTGCTCGGGGCCGCGCGGCTGGCGCAGATCGAGGACGTTGCCGTGGGACAGGTCCTGGCGCTCCTCGAGAACCACGCCCACCAGATCGCCCAGGCGATCGACCTCAAGGACATGGTCCGCGAGCGCATCCGGGCGGCCGATCCGAGGGCGATCGAGGAGGTGGTGAAGGGCCGTCTGGCCAAGCGGGAGTTCAACACGATCTTCCTCATCGGCCTCATGTTCGGAGGTCTGGTGGGACTGGTCGCCACGGCCTTCTTCCACTGGTGCGCGGTGGTAGGCTCCTGGCCGGCCGTGCTGGCGGCGGGCACCGCCATCATCTTGATCATGTTGCGGATCGTCCGGGTATGAGCAGGGGATGAGACGCTTGGCCGGGCCTGTCGTGGCCCTCTGGGTCGCCAGTCTCGCACAACCGGCCGCAGCGCAACCGCTTTCTGGTGGATCGTGGCATGCGGGATCGCAATCCATCACCTACCAGGGCCTGTCGCTGCCCCCGGCCCGTCCGCTCTGGGCCGACCGGACCGTGGTTGTCGAAGGCCCGATCGTCTGGGTGGTGGCCCTGCTGGATCCCGGCCTCCACAGCTGGCACGATCGTCTGCTGACCGGATCGATGCAGGCGCAGCAGCGGCTGTTCGCCGTCCTCGAGGATGCCGTGTTCCGTCACGACGCCACGGAGTCTGCCGCGGTCCGGGCCCGGCACCTGGCCCGGGCGAAGATGCGTCTCAAGCTGCAGATCGATCGCGAAAGCTACCAGGAGGTCGAGACGGCAGAGCGGCCCGATGCCGTCTGGATGCGATTTGGCTATAGCCTGGCGGCGATCGACCGGGCGGTCGGTTTTCCCCTGGCAGCGATCGCGACGGCCTCGGTCGCTTTTCATCCGGTCCTGGAGTCGCAGCCGGACGCTGCTCGCCACCCGGTGTGGGATTACGTCTGGGAGGCATCCTGGGCTGTTGGCGTGGTGGCGGTGACCTCCCTCGCCGTGGGTGTCGCGCTAGCGCTGGGCCACTGAGCCTTCGCTCGGGGCGGCTTGCCGTCTTGCAGGCGGCAGGACTCTCTGCCGGAGCATGATGACCGCGGAGCTGTCCGCGAAGGCCAGCCGCCAGGCCGGGTTGCGAGCGAGCCTGGCGACCAGGGGAACGCCCGGCGGAGCGAAGACCATGTCGATGCGGTAGCGTGCCAGGTCACGCCGCCAGCCCGGCCTGGCGCCCATCATCCGGTCGTGCGCTTCGTTCAGAGGGAGACCGAAAAGATACTGGCGACCATCGATGAAATCCTTGACCGCAGGATATCCCGCCAGCTCCAGGTCCCCGCCCCAGTCGTAGAGATTGAGAAGATGCCGCCCCGGGGCCATCTGGACGGCCTGGCGCAGGGCGCTCCGGGAAGGGAAGAGGAGGCCGGTGGTCAGCGGCCCGAAGAGCACGCGATCGCCGACCCCGGGGCCCACCGTGACGACCACTCCCGCGATGACCAGTAGCCGTAGCCAGGACCGGGGCGCCGGCGCGAGGGTTGCGGCCGCTCCCACCGCAGTCGCCAGGATCGCGGCTGCCAGCGGAACGGTGGCGATCGCGAACAGGGGCAGCTGGCGTCTGCTGGCAAGTCCGAGGGCGCCCCAAACGACAGCCAGGCCGAGCATCGACAGCTTGATCGCCCGCTGGGGCGGCTGCCCGCTGCCCCGTGCGTCGGGGCGCCCGCGGGCGAGGGTGGCCACGAGCGCCGAACCTACGATCGTGGCGGCCCAGAACGTGTCGTGCCGGCACAACGGATCGTCCCAAGAGAATGCCCGCCATTCCGGGATCATGGCATTCATGGCCCGGATGGCCGGGTCCAACCAGGGGCTCAGCGAAAAAGCGATCAGCCGCCAGGTGCGGGGGTTGCAAAGAAGGGCCACACCCGCCAGGGCGGTGACGAGCGCCAGCTGTCGCGTGCCTGGAGTCCTGAGGCGTTTCGGCACGATTGCCTCGATGCCGAGCACCACCAGGCAAGATGCCGGGCCGGCAATGGCCCCGCCCCCGTGAAGGTTCGCCCACAGTGCCACCGCGATCGGATAGGCCAGGAGACTCCACCGGGGCAGGCGTCCGGATTGCCACCAGCGCTGGAGCAAGGCCAGGGTCGCGGTCATGCCGAGCAGGCTGAAGCCTTGCATCCGCGGCCACAGCACGGTGTAGGCCGACAGGCAGGTGGCCAGCGCTCCCCAGGCGGACATCCGGGCCGAGAGGCCAGCTTTCCGGAACATGCCGAAGACGGCCGCGAACCAGGCGATCATCGCCCCGGCATAGGCGATCTTGACGGCCTTTACGCCCCCGGCCCGGGCCAGGAGCGCCAAGCCGATCTCACCGAGCCACTCGTGGTCGAACCAGGGCCGCCCGGCGGCCGTCCACGAGAACACGTCCCTGGTGAAAGGGGGATGGCCCGCCAGCATCAGGCGCCCGGCCAGGAGGTGCCAGTAGTAATCGCCGTCGGTTCCCCGCAGCGTGAGCACGTACCAGGCCCAGAACCCGAATACCGCTGCGGCGGTGGCGACCGAGGCGAGGGTCCGGAGGCCCCGGCGCGCGGGGGTCTCCTCGGGAGTCGTCCGCGCTAGCGGGCCTTTCGCTGCCATGGTGCCGTCTTACCGGATCGACACCCGCAGCGCCATATCCAGGCGCTTCCAGGCAACCGGGGTGGGGCTGTCATTGACGAGCTTGAGCTTGCCCTGCGGCAGGGAGTCGAGCCAGGGGCGGAGGCCCTCGGTGGCCTCGATGAGAAGGTAAGGCGTGGCGGGGTCGCTCCTGCCACGGCCGATACGCAGGGGAACCCCGTCCGGAGGCACGAGATAGACCTCGAGCTGAACCGCGGACTTTGCCTGGACGCCGGCGAGGAGAATCGCCGCAGCCTCGACCTGATCTGGTGACAACGAAGTGGTTTGTCCGCATGTGTGAGCTGGTGATTGACTGGTGATATTGCTTATCAACATGTCATCCATACCGCTGTCGGTGTTTACATACAAAGATCCAAAGCCAACATGCCAGCTTGGTGCCATTAGCACTTCGGACGAGCCTGCGAGCGCTCCGGCTCCGAAGTGCACGAGCAAGCGCGAAGCCTGCTGCTCGCCCCGCCAGTCGAGCTGGACGAGGTCGGCGGCGATCCGGGCGTTCGGTTCCTGGCCCAGGACGAAGGCAAGCTTGGCAAGGGCAGCCTCGGGGGTCAGGTCCATCCCGCCCACGACGCCCAGGGCCAGGAGTCCCGCGCTGGCCTCGTAGAGACCCAGCGCGACCTCGCCGGACAGGCACTGCGTGACGTCGAGGATGACGATGCCCCGCTCGGCGGCTCGCTCGATGGCGGACAGGAAGTCCAAGGTGGCAGGTACGTTCCCGGTCCCGAAGGTCTTCAGCACGACGCCCCTGAGATCCCCCGACGACAGGAGCGCATCGAGCAGGGCCGGACTCATGCCTGGAAACACGTCCAGGATCGCGATCCGCGACTCGAGGTGGTCGTGGACCACGAGCTTCTTTCCGGGGCGCCGCAGTCGCGGCGCGTCGAGCGTGATGAGTTCGCCCGCGGCGCCCAATGGTGGGCAGTTGGGAGAGGCGAAGGCGCCGAAGCTGCTGGCGCTCACCTTGGTCGTCCGGCAGCCGCGGAGGAGGGAATCCCGGAAGAAGACGCAGACCTCGGGTACCACCGTCTCGCCCAGGAGGCTGGCCGCGGCGATCTCGACCGACGTGACCAGGTTCTGGACCGCATCCGAGCGCGTCTGGCCGATGGGAAGCTGAGAGCCCGTCAGCACGACGGGCTTGTCCAGTCCGTCGAGCATGAAGGCGAGCGCCGACGCGGTGAAAGCGAGGGTATCCGTGCCGTGCAGCACCACGAACCCGACGTGCTGCTCGTAGCGCGACTCGATCTCGCGAGCCAGCTGGATCCAGTGCTCGAAGGTCATCTGGGACGAGTCGATGGGTGGAGTCCAGGAAATCGTTTCGAGCGGAACCTGGATTTCGCCAAGCCGCAACGACCGGGCGATCGCATCGTAGTGCGGCACCATGGCCATCACCTGGTCGAGAGAGGCCGGAACCAGGGGCGAGCGTGGATCGTCGGCATCGCGCGGAAGACAGCCGATCGTCCCTCCGGTGTAGATGAGCAAGACAGAATCACGGATGACCATGCTCAACAGTCTAGAGCGCTTTCGTCTGGAAAGGCTCGGGCCTTGGGAATCCAACGGGGAGCGGTGGCGCAGCGCCGCGGCCGCGCCGTGGTACCGATCCCTCTGCAGGTGAGATACGGCGCGCCATTGCCGGGCTGCCTTGGACAGCGCTCGATCGTCTTGCTATAAAAAAGAGCGCACCCTCCAACGAGGTACGAGAATGTCACCATCGCCTGCAGCCATCCTTCGCGGCGCGGTCATTTGCGCCTTCTGCTTGCCCGCCGTGGCGAGCGAGCCCGTGGTGGCGCAGAGCATGCCGACGGGCATCTCGCTCACGACGGCCAACCGCGGCGCCTATACGCATGAGCTTCCGACCGGTCGGTGGGTTGCGCCAGTAGGAAGGATCAGCGGAACGCCCGACTTCCCCACCAAGATTGCTGTCGGGCCCGCGGGCGTGGCGGTCCTGGCCAACGGGCCGACCAGTGCCCAGACCGTCACGCTCTTCGACCGCAATGCCCTGTCTCCCCTCGAGCAGCTGGTGGCCTTCCCCAAGAAGCCGTCGGCCGCCCATATCGCCAAGATCGAGGCTCGTAAAGACGACGTCGGGGCCTGGAAGAACGTCGGGCCAGAGCGGCTGGCCGTCGACAAGCAGAACCTGTTCCAGGGGCTGGCCGCGGGTCAAGATGGCACCTTCTACGCCGCGGGCGGAGATTCGGACGATGTCCTCGCCATCCGGCGGATCCACGGCAAGCTGGTCGTGACGCGACGCTATCCGCTGGCCTGGCAAGCCTTCCCGCGGACCCAGTATCCCTACGAGTACCAGGGCGAGCACGACCGGCAGCCCCTCTTTTATCCCGATGCCGTGGCCGTCGGCCCCGGCGGCAAGCACCTCTACGTGACGGGGTTGCTATCCAACAGCCTCGCCCGGATCGCCCTTGCGAGCGGCCACGTCGCCTACCGCAACGTGGGGGCCTTCCCCTTCGGCGTGACCCTGGCTGACGGGGGCCGCCGCCTGGTGGTCAGTGACTGGGGTGGCAACGGCGTGACGGTGCTCGATCGGGATCGCTTTGCCGTGGTGGGCCGGATCGCTACGGGCCCCCGGCTGCGCCCGGCCTCGCAAGGCGCGGGGGTGCATCCTACCGCACTTGCGGCCTTGCCCGGCTCGGCGCGGTGCTTCGTCGCCGACTCCAATGTCGACCGGATCGTCGAGGTCGATACCAGGACCTTGGCGACGGTCCGCGTCTTCGACGACAGCCCGTACCGGAATGCCCCCCCGGGCAGCTATCCCGAGGGTCTGGCGGTGGTCGGCGGGCGTCTCTTCGTTGCCAACGCCGGTAACGACGATATCGCCGTCTTCGACATCAAGAGCGGCCATCCGCTCGGCCTGGTGCCGACCGGTTGGTACCCGACCGACATCGCCGCCGGCTCGAACAGTCTCTTCGTGGTATCCGCCAAGGGGCTGGGCTCGGGACCCAACGTCCCGCATCAATGGGTCGGTGAGATGATGGATGGCCTGGTCCAGCGCATCGACCTCAAGCGCCTCGAGGGCGCCCTTCCGCGCTGGACCGCCATGGCCATGGCCCAGGACGGTTTCTCGCGTGCCCAGCGGGCCCGCCGGCGGGCCGCCAACGCCGCGGCCACCGCCTGGTTGCGCCGGCGCATGCGGTACGTCGTGTTCATCCTGCGCGAGAACAAGACCTTCGACGAGGATCTGGGTGCCTACGGTCCAGCCGGCCGCTGGGCGGATCCTCACCTGGATCTCTACGACCAGCGGGACCTGCCCAACCTCTACCGGTGGGCTCACGCGGACACCCTGTTCGCGAACTTCATGGCCGATGGCGAGGTGACGGCCCAGGGACACGAGTGGACCACCGGCACCTCCGACTCGGACTGGGTCCAGCGAACCTGGCCCGTGTACTACTCCGGTCGCCATATCGAGCCCAATCCAGGCTGGACCCAGTCACTCGTGCCACAGGGCGCGCCCGGCTGGGGGAATGTCAAGGCCGGGGCCGAAAATCCGATGTGCATCTACCAGAACCTGTCGGCCCTGGGCCACTGGAGCAATCCCTGGATTGCCTACCCGGGCCGGCTCTACCTCTTCGATGACCTGCTGGCCCACCACGTGCCCTTCGAGGACTTCGGCGAGTTCGTCTCCCGGTCGCGGGCGGGCGATATATCTCGGGCCATGCGGGCCCACCTGGGCGTCGACTTCCCGGGCTGGGATCGCATGATCCTGGATACCTTCAGGGCCAAGACGGCGATCGCGTGGCTCGCTGCCCATCGGCGGGCATTCCCACGGTTCGTCTACATCTGGCTTCCCGACGACCATACCGCCGGGCAGGATCCCTGCTACTACACCCCGGCGACCTACGTGGCGGACAACGATCGCGCCACCGCCGAAGTCGTCCATTACCTTTCGACCACGCCTCAGTGGAAGCAGATGGCCGTCTTCGTCACCGAGGACGATGCTCAATCGGGGGCCGATCACATCGATGCCCACAGAACCCTGGCCCTGGCTCTGGGTCCGTGGGTCAAGCCAGGCTACCTCGACACCCACCGGCGGTCTCAGCTCGACATCGTCCGGACCACGGAGGCCATCCTCGGGCTCCCTGCGATGTCGCAGTGGGACGCCAACGGGAGCGTCTTCGGCGACATCTGGACGAACCATCCGGACTTCCGCCCCGTGCCCGTGCTGCCGATGCAGGTCAAGCCGGCGCTCAATCCCGGCAGCTGCAGTCCGCTCACGCGGTTACGCAGGAAGGTCGGAGCGACCGGCCATTACGTGTCGAGCCCGTGGTTCAAGCGCCACGCGGCCGAGTTCGGTCCCGCCTACACGCCGACCTCACTCCTGACGGTCCCCGGCCCCGAGCAGATGCGCCAGGAGTGGATCGCGACGAAGGGGCGCCGGAGCTACGCGGCAGTCATGCGCTACCTCGCACGCTACTCCAGGGCCCACGAGGCCCCGCTGTCCCGTTACGTGGCCAACGAGAGCGACTGAGCCACCCTAGGCCTTTTGCAGTTTGAACGGGGCCCTCTGCGCGGTCGCTTCGCTGCGCAACCGGGCCCCGTTTGACTCATCGGGCTCGATCCATTCAAACCGGGAGCACTCTAAAGCGGTTTCGGCTGACAGCCTGCATGCGCCGAGCGGGGGGAGGCTTTAACCTCCCCCCGCTCGGGTACCCGGCGAGAACCGGGGCCAGGTCGACCGGGACCCGATCAGACCGACTGGACCGCGCCCGCGATCCGGTCGAGGGCGTCGCGCAGGCCATCGTGGACAGCCTTGACCTGGCCGGGTTCCCAGGCGGCCTGATCGGCACGCAGGAACGAGGTCTTGTCGACGCGGTTGTCGAATCGGGCGACCGGCAGGTGATAGGTGCGGCCGTGGGCCTGGACGGTCACGCAGCCCGGACGCTCGGAGTTCGCGGTGAGCCACTCCATGTCGTCGATCCCGTATTCGCGCAGCAGCACGGACCGCGGAACGCCGTGGTGAAGAATCGAACCGGGATCGTCCGGATTGGCTCGAGCCGCGTTCTTGCGGCGGGACTCCTCGGGAGTGACCCAGATGTACAGGATCACGGCCTTCGCCAGGATCTCGGGAGAGAGGAGGCCAAGCGAGTGCCGGTAGCCATGGGGGGACGGTAGCGGCAGAGACGACCCGTCCGGTCCGCCCCTTGCAAATTCGATGACCAGGGTCTTGCCCTCGAGCGCATCGGGAAACCCGGCCTGCAGGTCGGTCAGCAGGCGCCGGGCCTCGCCCTCCAGCCTGTCGGCCAGCTGGGTCCGGATCGACGCGTCGAGTCGCCCGAGGCGCTCCGGCGCTCCGGTGGCGGCGCTGGCGCGATCGAGCCGTTCGAAAAGGTCCCGCGCGGCAGCGGTCGGATGCCGACGCCGGCCAGCAAGCAAGTCCTCATGGTCCTGGTTGATCATGTCGGTCAGGGTGCCCCAATCCCTCGGATCCGTGAAAGGATCCTGCGTGGAACGGAAGAACACCGTCGGCTGCCCGAGGGCCGCCAGCTCGTCGTCGATGCGCCGCATCATGTGGACGTAGGGGAAGTCGTCGAGCTGCACACTGGGACCCATGTGGAAATCCCGGCTGCGGGCGTCGGCAGGCATGAGTTCGAGGTAGCGGCGCACCTCGGACTTCCCTGAGGCCGGGAGCGCCAGGAGGAGGACTGTATCGAGGATATCGTTCAATCTAGATCTCCGAAACGAATGCCGGGGAGCGTGAAGTCAGCCCGCGTGGGCCTGGCTCCGGCTCTCGAACAGGACGAGGGTGGCCAGGACCATCGCCACGCCGAAGACGGTAGGGAAGGCGAAGTAGAAAAAGGCGAGCTGCAGCAGCCGGCCGGTCGAGCCGGCGACGGTCTTCCAGATGCGACCTTCCTCTCCTGGTACGACGAGCGGACGGGTGATCTGCCCGACGACGGCAGGTCCACGTTCCCCCAAACCTGGATTTTACCGCAAATCGGCCCCTGGTCGTGCGCTGCTGCAAGCAGCGCCCGACGCTCTGTCCTCGGGCTCTCCTGGCACTCCTGACCCGCTGCCGACTGGGCCGTCCTCGCGGAACCGGTCCAGAACGCATCAAAAGAGGGATCCCCGGAACCGGTGAAGGTTCCGGGGAGAGAGATAGGGTAGGGAGGGTCTGGTTCGGTAAGCTTTCTGGCGGGGGGCCGGTCTGGCGGCCGCTCACCGCTCACGGTCTAGCTATGGCAGCGGCCGCTTTCCTCGCTGGTTAAGTCGAGAATAAGGGGACCGACTTCCACGAGGCCCAGGCGGGGCCTCCTCCAGGGACTTCTTGCGCTCGAAAGCTGCGCGCGATCAGGCCTGGCGCAAGCAGGTTCCAAGATCGCAGGGATCCGCCAGCGGTGCGGATCCCTGCGATCAGACGGCGAATCTGAAGTGCACGACCTCGCCGTCCTGGACGACGTAGTCCTTGCCCTCCAGTCGGAGCTTACCGACCTCCCGCGCCCGGGGGAAGGTCTTGAGTTCCATGAGGTCGTCGTAGGAGACCACCTCGGCCCGGATGAAGCCGCGGGCGATGTCGGAGTGGATGGTGCGGGCGGCTTCGACCGCAGGGGACTGCTTGCGGATGGTCCAGGCCTTCACCTCGTCGTCGCCGGCCGTGTAGAAGCTCATCAGGCCCAGCAAATCGTACGAGGCCTGGATGACTCGCTCCAGGCCGGACCGGGCGATGCCGTAGCTCGCCATGAGCTCGGCGGCTTCTGCGTCCGGGAGCTGGGCGAGCTCCTCCTCGAGCTTGCCGCAGACGGCCAGCACCGGGGCATCCGAGGCCAGGGCCGGCGGAGCTGCCATCTGGTCCTCGCCCATGTTGAGCACGACCAGGAGCGGCTTCTGGGACAGGAATGCGAAACCGCGGAGCGCGACCTCCTCGCTGCTCGAAAGCTCGAGGGTACGCAAGGGGCGCACGGATTCGAGGTGCGCCAGGGCCTTCTCGAGGGCGGGCTGCTCGTCGGGGCTCTCGGGCTTCTTGCCGCGCTTGGCCTGGGCCGCGATGTTCTCGAGGCGCTTCTCGACCGTGATCTGGTCGGCGAGAATCAGCTCTTCCTCCATCAGGCGGCCATCGCGCCGTGGGTCGACCGAGCCCTCTGCATGGGGGACGTTGTCGTCCACGAAGGCTCGCACCACCTGCACCAGCGCATCGACCTTGCGGGCGTTGGTCAGGAACTGGTCGGAGTCCTTGCCCTTGCCGCGCTCGAACCCGGGAAGGTCGATGTACTCGACCGTGGCAAAGGTGGTCTTCTTGGGCGAAAACAGGGCGGCGAGCCGCTCGACGCGGTCGTCAGGAACGCGGACGATCGCCACGTTCGGCGCTCCGGAGCCGGCGCCGAACCCGGTCCTGGCCGCCGAGCGGGTGAGCGCGTTGAAGACCGTGGTCTTGCCGACCAAGGGCCAGCCGATGATGCCAAGTCGCATGTCGATGTCGTTCTGTAAGAAGGGCGCAACGAGCCATCCTAGCACGCCTTTCGGTAGCAGGCAGCGGGCGGCGGGCCCGAATCTTGGCTACCCGCTCGGCCAGGCAGCGACAGCCGTCTTCCCCGGACGCCTGGGCCTAGCCCTTTTTCAGTTTGAACGGGGCCCTCTGCACGGTCGCTTCGCTGCGCAACCGGGCCCCGTTTGACTCATCGGGCTCGATCCATTCAAACCGGGAGTACTCTAGCCCTCGATCTCCTGCTCCTGGCCGCATCGCGCACAGAACGGAGTCTGGGGCACGGCTCGCAGCCGCCCCGCCGGGATGACCTCCCCACACCGGGCGCAGCGCCCGTACTCACCGGCTGCGAGTCGCTGGAGCGCCGCCTCCACGCTGGCCAGGCTCTCGGTGAACCGCTGACGCAGCGTGGCGTCTAGCTCCAGACTGAAGGTCTCGGTTGCGTTGTCGGCGAATTCGTCGTCTCCAGATCGTGGCCCGGACTCCATGACGGATTGGCGCTCGTGGTCCCGGATCGAGTCCTCGGCCCAGCCGAGCAAACGCCTCAGCCGCTGCCGTTCGCTCTCAAGCAAGCCCCGCGCCTCGCTCGATTCGATCATCGCCCTGATTCTCCCGCGCGGGATTATACCTTTTTCAAGTTGGACGGGCCCCGTCTGACTCCCCGGGCCCCGTCCCGTCCTGGCGAAAGTGATCTGGCTCTGCTGAGCGTCAAGGGGAAGGGGGCGATCTCGCGCCGCTCGGCGCGGCCGGGAGAGTGCTAGAATGTGCCTCGTGAACGAACGGGAACGCTTGATCCGGGCCGCGTTGCGCGACCTCGAGCCCGACGAGGGACTCTGGAATCACTTCGGCGTGCTGATCGTTCCTCCCGAGGCCTGCGCCGACGCCGCCGTGCGGGAGTTTCTCAAACGCTCGCCAAGGCCCTACACGGTCCCGCAGGAATCGCTCATCTATACCGTCCGCTACATCGGGAGCGACAAGGTGATCTTCGTCGACCTGCGGCGCCTCGATGCGTTGCGCGCCACCATCGACGAGGTGTTCAAGGGCGCGAGCCTGTCCACCCGCCCGCGAGGCTTCTTCAGGAGCTAGCCGGCCCCATTCTCGAAGAACCCGCAGGTCTGCGCCAGAGGGCGCTGGGGGCGATCAACCGGGTCGCCTTCGCCATCCGGCGCGTGCTGCGCTGGCGCTTGCCGGGCCTGACCGACCGTCCGGCGCCGATCGCCGAGCTCTTCGACTTCGCCCCGGCTCCCGCCCGCCTGTCCGATCGGCTGGCCGGGCTCGAAGCCGCCTACCACTTTCGAGCCGAAAACCTGGCGCCGGAGCTCGAGACGGTGCGGGAGGCACTGGGGGTGCTGGATCTGGTGGAGACCGCCCTCGCCGCCGCACGGATCGAGCTCCCGGATCCCCTCGACGCGCTGGATGTCGGGGCCAGGAACTGGTTCTACGTCCGGGCGCTGGACGCCTTGCTCCGGTTCTACGGCGGCTCGGAGCGGAACGTCGAGCTGACGGGACTCGAGGTCGATCCCTTCGTCGTCTACCGGGACGGGCACTCGCGTTTCGACTGGGCTCAGCTGTATGCCGCAAGCTTGCCGCAAGCCCGCTACCTGGCCCGGGACTTCTTCTCGCACGCGGGGGTCCACGACCTGGTCTTGATCCTGTTTCCGTTTCTCAATCGCGCAGAGCATCTGGACATGGGCCTGCCGCTCTCGCTGTACCGCCCGCGGGACCTTCTGGCCCACGCCCTCGCCGCCGTGCGTCCTGGCGGCACCCTGGTCGTGACGTGCTTCGATTACGAGCGCGCGGCCCTGGAGGCCATCTGGAGGGCTCTCCAATGCGAACCGGTGATCGCGATGCCGCATATCCCGGTTTTCGTGCCCGCACAGGCGGACCATTTCGTGACGGTGCTGCGCCGTTAGGCCGGTTTCGTGGCGATCCGGGATGGGGCTGGTGCGCGGGCGGTCTACGGGAGAACGGACTTCAACGCTTGTTTCCCCAGGCTTAACGGTTTGATAAGACAGAATCGATGTGATCCAGGCGATATTAGAGACAAGTTAACACCGCATTGAGTTTCGGGAGAGAGGAAGATGCAGAGCTTCTGGGTTTCGGTAAGCTATGACGCCGACACGGTCCTCAACAATTGCTTCACCGTGAACAACCGCGAAGAGGCCGTCTCGAGGATGCTCACCTATCTCGAGCTCGAGTTCAATCTTCCCAAGCAGGCCCCGGTTCGAGTTAACCATCATTTCTAGGGCCTGAGCCGGCTACCTTAAGCCTTTTGCAGTTTGAACGGGGCCCTGGGCGCGGTCGCTTCGCTGCGCAACCGGGCCCCGTTTGGACTTCTCAGGCCTGATCGCCGGCAGGGGCAAGCGCCCTGCCTTCTGCTTCGTCGGCCGGGTCTCCGGGCAGCGGCGCCCCGTGCACCGGGGCAAGGGCGGGCGCGTCGAGGACGAGGAGTTCGAGTCGCCGGATGGCGATCGTCCGCAGCTCCTGGCCCAGGAACTCCCCCATGGCCGAGACCACGTCGTCAGGCTTCGCGTTCCCCCGGCTGCCCGACGCCAGCCGTAGGCGGACCGTTCGATCGTCCTCGGGGACGACGGCCCGGATCAGCGGGCGCAGGTCCACGGTGCGGCTGCCCGTCTTGCCCGACTTGACGAAGGGGATTTCCTGCCGGTCCGTGAACTCCCGCCACAGCTCGCGTGGGACGGGGCCGGCCAGGCGTACGCGGTAGCTGGCCTCGTCGACCAGGGCCATCAACGATGGCCCGCCGATCGGAAGCTCCTGGCATTCGACGATCCTTGCCTCCTCCGGGAGAGCCAAGTTGAGCCGGAGGATGAAGGTTGCGGGAGCGACCGCCTGGCCCAGGTAGATATCGACGAGTTCGGCTTCGCTGGTCACACCCAGCGCCAGTGGCGCCGCAAACTCGAGGGCCGGGTGGGGATTGAAGCCCTGGCTGAATGCCACCGGCAGAGCGGCCCGGCGCAGGGCGCGTTCGAAGAGTCGCATGAGGTCGAGGTGGCTGATGAAGCGCAGGTCGCCGTCCTTGAGAAACCGGCAGCGCAGCCGCTGGACCTTGTCGTGGGGGGGGTGATGGGCGGAGATTTCCCAGTCGGGGGCCGGCGGCGGAGCGGAGCAATCGATCTTGGGCAAGGCGCTGCCGGCAAGGTCGTGGCCGGTGTCGAACTTGAAGCAAACCCCGCAGCCCCAGCATTTCCGGGAGCAGTGATCCAGCGTGATGCGCCGCTCGGATTGCTCGTCGTCGTAGCGGTTGTGGCGCTTGTTGACGCCCGAATCGATGACATCCCAGGGCAGGATCCAGTCGTAATTCCAGCGGCTGTGGGCGTAGAACTCGAAGTCGATGCCGGTTTCCAGAGCAGCCTGGCGCCAGAGGGCAGGGCGGTGATGCTCGGACCAGGCGTCGTGGGCGGCGCCGAGCTCCCAGGCTCGCTTGACCAGGCGGCCCACCCGGCGATCGCCCCGGGAGAGCACGGCCTCGAGTTCGCTGGTGTAGCGGTCGTGCGCGCTGACCTTCACCCCGCGCTTCTTCATCTCGGAAAAGAGATGAGACTGCTTGGCTGCGACGTCCTCGAGGCGATCCTGCGCCCGCCACTGGAAGGGCACGTGGGGCTTGGGGACGAAGGTCGAGATGGTGAGGTGGATGCGGATCGGCGGATGCCGCTTGCCGGACTGCCGGGCCTCGCCCTCCGTGCCGGCGTCCTGCCTGCGGATCTCGGCGCAGTCCTGCTTGATCTTGTCGACCAGGGCCACGATCTCGGCCACGTCTTCGAGCGTCTCGCCCGGAAGGCCGATCATGAAGTAGAGCTTGAGCGTGTGCCAACCAGCGCGGTAGGTCTCGCGAATGGCGTAGCGGATCTCGTCCTCGGTGATGTTCTTGTTGATGATGTCGCGAAGCCGCTGGGACCCCGCTTCCGGTGCGAAGGTGAAGGTGCTCTTGCGAAGGTGCTGAGCGGCCGTCGCCATCTGCAGCGAGAAAGAGTCCACACGCAGGCTGGGCAGGCTCATGCTGGCCCCTAGCGGACTGTTGGCCTCGGTGAGAGGTTTGACGACCGCGGCCGATTGCGTGTAGTCGCCACTCGAAAGCGAGAACAGGCTGTACTCCTCGTAGCCCGTGCAGCGGATCGTCGCGCTCGTGAGGTCGACGACATCCTGGGCCTTGCGCTCGCGCACCGGCAGGTAGATGAAGCCGGCCTGGCAGTAGCGGCACCCTGCATCGCAGCCCCGCCGGACCTCGGTGGGAATCCGATCGTGGATGACCGGCAGGTAAGGGACCGGAGCGTCGGTAGGGTGGTACTCCGCCAAAAGCTCCCGGATGGCGTTCTTGCGTACGGGGAACGGAGCGCCGTCCTTGGGGATCCAGCGCCGGATCGGGCGACCGGGGCCCTCGTACTCGCAGTCGTAGAACTGCGGCACGTAAACGCCGCGGATCTGCGCGAGGCCCCGCAGAAGCTCTTCCCTGCCGAGACTGCCGTCCTTGAGTGCCACGAAGGCGTCGGCAAGATCGGACACCACCTCCTCGCCATCGCCCACCACGACGAAGTCGACGAAATCAGCGAAAGGCTCGGGGTTGAAGGCATTGGGCCCGCCCGCGAAGACGAGCGGCCAGGGGCTGCCGTTCGGCTGCGTCGACTGATCGCGTTCGCTGCGTTCCACCGGGATGCCGGCCAGCGCCAGCATGTTGAGTAGATTGGTGTAGGTGAGCTCGTAGGAGAGCGAGAACCCGATCCCGTCGAAATCGGTGAGGGGGCGCCGGGATTCCAGTGCGAAGAGGGGAATGCCCTCGCGGCGCATGAGGGCTTCCAGTTCCGGGGCGGGGGCATAGACGCGCTCGCACAGCGCGTGCGGCATCCGGTTGATGACCTGGTACAGGATCTTGCTGCCCAGATGGCTCATGCCGACGTCGTACAGATCCGGGAAGGCCAGAGCCCAGTGGACAGGGGTCTCGGCCCAGGGCTTGCGGACGGCTCCCCACTCGTTGCCGAGGTAGCGGGCCGGCCTCGGCACGGTCAGGAGCAGGCTCGGGATGCGCGCCTGCCAGTCATCTTTGCGGTCGCTGGCGATCGGGCGATCGAACACGGTCGTTTGCACCTCTTTTTGCGGTAAACCGCCATGTTACCTCGGGTGCCCGGCGCGTGCCCAAAAAAAAGAGGAGACGAATACTCGCCTCCCGATGCTCGTGCAGCGGTTTGGCCTCGCTGAACATGGCGGCTGCTCGGTCGGCCATCGATCGCCTTCCAGCCGGCGGTTCCGGGGGCGCTCCGCGCCTCAGCATCCCGGTCCCGTGGGGTCGATCCTGGGATCTGGCGGCGGTACCGATTGCCGCCCCCCACATGATGTTGGTGCCTCTACCCACGATCCCTCCTCACGCGTTGCCGCGAGCCTGAAGGATCCTGCTTGAGCGGAGGTTTACTCTAGCGCAAGGCTGCGCCGGATTCAAGGGCCAAGAGCAAGAATTAGCGAAGGCTTCAAGCCGGTTTGACGAACCCGAAAAGAAGCCCCGCGACCTGGCTCGCCTACTCGGCGGCCAGGATCGGTCGGACCTCGAGTCGGGCGAGGACGGGCTTGACCGTGAGCAACGCCTGGTGCTCGGCGCCATAAGCGTGATAGTGGCGGAGCACGGCGCGGATGTAGCCCCGGTTGCGGTAGACCCCGCGGCTGACGATGCCCCACTGCCCGGCGTTGTAGTAGCTCAAGGCCGTCGAGAGATCGCCGTACTGGTTGAGAAGGTCCTTGAGGAAGTAGGTGCCCAGGGTCAGATTGTCGGTTGGATTGAAGAGGTCGAAGTGGTGCCAGCCCAGCTTGCGGGCCACGAGCCAGGCCGTCGAAGGCATCAACTGCATGAGTCCCTCGGCCCCGACCGGTGACAAGCAACGCGGATTGAACTGCGACTCCGTACGGACCACGCCGGCGACGAGGTCGGCCGGAAGATTGAACCTGCGCGCCACGTGCCGGATTTGCAGAGAATAGGGGTAGATCGGCGGCGCCGCGACGGCCTGGTGGTAGTCCCCGCGCAGCTTCAGAGGATGCTGGGCTGCGACTTGCCGGTGCGCCGCCACGGCGTGGTGAACCTGCGCCGGGATCGCCATCGTGTCCGGGCGATCTTGCAAGGCACGCACGGTCGCGAGCGCCATGAAGACGACGAGCGCGATCGACAGCAAAGCAGCCTGCGCCCGGTGTCCGAGCGTCGCCTCGCGGCGCATGCCGATGGGCCTGCCTGCCCAGTAGACCAGCGTGTTGACCATGACTCCTGCCAGAAGTGATGGGACGTGGCCGGATGGAAAAGTGCTGGTATGAAGGTGGCTGGGTGCGAAACGATGAGATCCGGAATTCCCGTTAGGTGGTTGAAGGACCAGGCTACCAGCCTTTGTAAGTTATGTAAAGATAGTAAAAAGGTAAATTTTCAGTGAAACCCAGTAATTATGCGACGTTTCGCCTGAAAGATTTGCGCCCTGGAACGCCCTGGGCAGCTGCAATCAGGGCGATTTCGCCTTGACCCAATCGGGCCTCAAGAGTCCCGGTCGTCCAGCGCAGCGACCGCGCCGAGGGGCCCGTTCAAACTGCAAAAGGTCTAGAGGGAGGTTCGCGACATCAAGGTCGCGGCCGAGACGATCATCCCGGCGCCGAACAGCGCGATGGCCGCGGCGAGGGTCCACCGCGGCGGCACGCGGCGGCGCAGGAACCAGACCTGGAGCGCGACCTGCAGGGCCAGCAGGACACCCAGGGCCGCAACCGAGACCCAGCGCTGGCCCGCCATCAGGATCCCTGCCGCCAGGTATGCCGTGTCGACCATGATCGCCCCGATCGCAACTCCCACCTCCGGGCCCAACAAGGCAGACAGGGAGCGGACGCCCACGCGGCGGTCGCCTTCGACCTTGCGCAGGGCCAGGAGGATCAGCAGGCCCACGGCGCCCAGGCCGAAGGACACTCCGTAAAGGGTTGAAGCCAGGGTCAGCGGGCCGAAAAGGAGGTTGCCCATGAGCCACGGCAGCAGCACGGCGATGACTCCGAAGAACACGCCCGACAGCCAGGTGTTGCGTCGCAGCGAGAGCGGCGGGGCGTTCTCCGCGAAGATGAGGCCCAAGGTGAGGGCGACCAGGAGGAAGATGCCACCGGCATTCGAGGTCCCGAGCCCGAGCCGGGAATCCAGGTGCGTACCGAGGCCCGCCTCGAGGAAATGGGCGTAGAGGAGGATGGCCAGGCTCATCAAGCCCATCTGGGCGATGACCGCGTTGGTCGAGATCTGGCCGGAAGGCAGAGGGCGATCGGGGCAGTTGATGGCGTCGATGTCGCGGTCGAACAGGGCGTTTACCACGGCGTTCATTCCGCCCATCAACGGGCCTGCCAGCAGCAATCCGCAGACCAGGCGCAACGCGTGATCCCGGTCCAGGGTCACGGCTCCCGACGCGAGCGCGCCGCTGGCCAGGGCGATCATCGGCAGCACCCAGCTCGAGGGCCGCCCGAGCGCGAGCATCAGGCGCCACAGCGAGAGCGTCCGCCGCGCCAGGGGAGGGCGCAATTCTTCAGTCGTCCGGGCCACGACCGGGAACGAGCGCAGTTGCATCTCTGGAACGTATCCTTCCGACGGAAGGTCACGCCGGGCGGTCAGTCTGGCCACGAATCCGGCCGACAGTCCGCCTGGGCGTCCTCACCCAGGGAACCCCTTATCTACTGGCCCGATACTAGCGCTTGTTTAAGATGAAGTAAAGCTAAAAGTTCTAGGCTTAACCAAATGTTTACCAAAGACTCGTTTCGCCGTCGGGCAAAAAAAAGCCCCGCCGGGGGGACGGCGGGGCTCGGGCGGGTAATCAACCTCCAGGTTGGCAAGGAGGTTGGGTCGGGAAATCTTACGATGACTCCTAGCCTAGGCGCGCTCGACCGGTCGGGCAGTGAGGCCTGTCACCGGACAGAGCGAACGAACGGGCCCATCCGGAAAACGTCGTCCATGACAAGGCGCTGACGATAAACAGCGAAACCCACTGCTAGACTATATCAGGATGCTTCGCGAGCCTTTCTGCGGTGGGCCGTAGGCCTGAGGTCGCGCTGTTTTTCGTTCTGATGGGAAACTTGGCCAAGTGTGTGGAATCGTCGGATATGTAGGAAACCAGCAAGCCAGCGAGGTCCTGATGCATGGCCTGCGCCGGCTGGAGTATCGGGGCTACGATTCAGCGGGGCTGGCGATCGCTGACGGCGGCGAGCTCGTGCTTCGGCGCGAGGTGGGAAAGCTCAACAATCTCGAGGAGGGCCTCAAGCGCGCCCCGCTGACAGGCAACGTCGGAATCGGCCACACGCGCTGGGCCACCCACGGACGTCCCACGGCCTTCAACGCCCATCCGCACACGGATTGCAGCGGCCAGATCGTGGTCGTGCACAACGGAATCATCGAGAACTACCTCGACCTCAAGCGCGAGCTTTCCGACGCGGGACATCGCTTCGAGTCCGACACGGATACCGAGGTGCTGGCGCACCTCGTGGAGTCCCTCTACGCGGGGGACCTTTTCGCCGCGGTCCTGGCCGCCTACCGACGCATCGAAGGAACCTTTGCCACCGTGTTCATGCACCGGGATGAGCCCGGCAAGGTGGTGGGATTGCGCCACGGCGCACCCCTCGTGGCGGGCCTGGGCAGCGAGGAGCACTTTCTGGCGTCAGACGTCACGGCGATCCTGGACTACACCCGCCAGGTCGTCTACCTGGACGATGGCGAGGTCGTCGTGGTCAGCAAGGAGGGTGTTCGCGTCTTCGACCACGAGGGTTTGCCCAAGGTCAAGGAGGTCCATCGGATCGACTGGAATCCCGCTGCCGCCGAGAAAGCCGGATACGAGCACTTCATGCTCAAGGAGATCTTCGAGCAGCCCTCGAGTCTCACCAACACGCTCGGCGGGCGGCTCGACGAGCGCGAGGGCCGCGTCTTCCTGGGCGATCTCGGACTGTCTGAGGCCGAGCTGCGGTCGATAGACCGCATCGTCATCGTGGCGTGCGGAACCGCCTATTACGCGGGGCTGGTCGGCAAGTACATGATCGAGCGGCTTTCACGTTTACCTGTCGAGGTCGACTTCGCATCGGAGTTCCGGTACCGGGACCCCGTGATCACGGACCGCACGCTGGCCATCGCGATCTCGCAATCGGGCGAGACGGCCGATACCCTTGCCGCCCTGCGCGAGTGCCGGCGGCTCGGGGCCAAGACGCTCGGCATCATCAACGCCATCGGTTCGACGATGTCCCGCGAGGTCGATGGTGTGCTCTCCTTGCAATCCGGTCCCGAGATCAGCGTGGCCTCCACCAAGGCCTACACCAGCATGGTCGCGGCGCTGCTGCTGCTGGCGACCCACCTCGGCCAGGTTCGCGAGGAACTCGCGGACGCGGTGGTCGCAGGTCTCATCAACGACATGAAGCGCCTCCCGGGCCTGGTCAAGCAGACCCTGGAGACGGCCGACGAGGTCCAGGCCCTGGCCGAGACCTTCGCCCTGTCGCAGCATTTCCTTTTCCTCGGGCGCGGGATCAACTTCCCCACGGCCATGGAAGGCGCCCTCAAGCTCAAGGAGATCTCATACATCCACGCCGAGGCATACGCGGCCGGCGAGATGAAGCACGGGCCGATCGCGCTGATCAACGAGGCCATGCCCGTTCTGGCGCTCGCCACGCGCAGCTCGACCTACGACAAGGTCATATCCAACCTCCAGGAGGCCAAGAGCCGCAAGGGTGCGGCGCGGGGCACCGTCATCGCCATCGCGACGGAGGGCGATCGCGCCATCACGGCGCACGTGGACCGCGTGATCTACGTCCCGGGCTGTTCCGAGCTCGTGAGCCCGGTCATCAACGTCGTGCCCCTGCAGCTGCTGGCATACTATACCGCTCGGATCCTGGGCAAGGACATCGACCAGCCTCGCAACCTGGCCAAGTCCGTGACGGTCGAGTAGCGCTACAGCTCGAGCAAGGCCAGACCGATCTCCGGAACCTGGAGCCTGACGAGCTCGGTCGCAAGGATCTCGAGCCTGACCTCGAGGGTCGGCCAGACGTGCCCCTCGAGCAGGTGCCCTCCGCGGGTAGAGCCGTCGCGGAGGCCGATGACGCAATGGGCATGGACCTTGGGCTTGGCATCCAGCCAGGCGATGTTGCCCACCAGCGAGCAGACCTCGACCTGCTCGGCGTACGGCAGGCGCTCGTAAGACCGTGACTGGCGGTCGAAGTAGCCCAGGGTCGCGCTCGAAAAAGCTCCGATCGCCACGAACGACGCGGCCTTGATGCCGTTCTTGCTCGCCAGGGCTTCGAGCGCCGAGATCGCCTCGTCGCCCGGACCCAGGACTGCGAACTGGAGGATTCCCCTGGTCTGTGCGCTCATCGCCCGAATGGCTCCCCTCTCGATCCCGCGGTGCCGACCGATCGATCCACCTTATACCGTTTTCAGCTGCAACGGGTCCCTCTGTGCGGTCGCTTTATCGGGCTAGAGCGATTTTCGGTTGAGTTGATATGGCAAAGGGGTCAAAATGGGACCGGTTGCGCAGCGAAGCGACCGCGCAGAGGGACCATTTCAAGCTGAAAACGGGCTAAAGGGGGCTTTGGTGGCCCCGCAGCAGCCGCTGCGTGCTACCATGCCGGCCGCCGCTCCTTGACTGGCGCGGTCTGCCTTTCGGAGAGGGTGACCTGCGGATGCTCCCGACCGCCAAAGATACCTGCTTCGTCGCCCTGGACTTCGAGACCGCGGATCCAGGGCGCGACAGCGCCTGCGCGCTGGGCCTGGTACGCGTCGAGGGTGGCCAGGTCGCCGCCCGCCAGGTCTTCCTCATCCGGCCCCCGCGACGCCGATTCGCGTTCACGCACATCCACGGCATCTCGTGGCAGGACGTGTCGCAGAGCCCGACCTTTGAGGATATCTGGCCCGAGGTCCAGCAGACCCTGGCAGACGCCCACTTTCTGGCAGCCCACAATGCGAGCTTCGACCGCGGGGTGTTGTTCGCGTGCTGTGAGGCAGCGGGCGAGGCTGCGCCGCCACAGCCCTTCGAGTGCACGGTGCGGCTGGCCAGGCGGATGTGGAACATCCGACCCACGACGCTACCCGACGTGTGCCGGCATCTGCGGATCCCGCTGCGTCACCACGACGCGGCGTCGGACGCCGAGGCCTGCGCCGGGATCGTCATCCAGGCCCTGGCGGAAGGCTGGCGACCCATCTCCCGGGCCTAGGCCTTTTGCAGTTTGAACGGGGCCCTCTGCGCGGTCGCTTCGCTGCGCAACCGGTCCCCGT
>JAJXWQ010000032.1:35000-39593 GCA_021781555.1 bacterium | reverse complement strand
GGACCTCCCGTTGTCCCGTTGTGGTCTTGTCTTTTCCACAAAGGAGCACAACTTGGAGGTCCGGTCCATGTCGGCCAGCCTCGGTAAGAAGCTGTCAGCTCGCTAATTCAGTGGCATTGGCCCATGGAGCCGTTTAGCCTCAAGAGACTCGGGCCAGAGGAGTCAAACGGGGCCCGGTTGCGCAGCGTAGCGACCGCGCAGAGGGCCCCGTTCACACTGCCCAGGATCTCCCCCCCCCACCGGGCCACTGCGGCAGGTCGTCCGGCCAGGCTGCTGCGAATCTCAGGCGCTCCCCGGTGCGTGGATGCGGGATTTCGACCTCGGCTGCATGGAGGCACAGCCGGGGCCAGGCAGTCGGCTGCGGACCATAGCGCTCGTCCCCCAGGAGCGGGCAGCCCATGTGCGCCAGGTGCACGCGGATCTGATGGGTCCGCCCGGTCTCGAGCCGGAGGTCGAGCCACGTGCGCCCGGCAGGATCCCGGTGCCGGACCTCGAAATGCGTGACGGCCGGGCGGCCGTCCTCTGCGACGACCCGCAGGGCCAGGCCTGGCCGGCGAGCGATGGGTGCCCGGATGGTTCCGGAGTCCAGGGGGACATCGCCCGACACGACGGCCACGTACCGCCGCGCCATTACGCGCCGCGCCAGGGCATCCGAAAGCCGCTGGGCGGACCACGGATCGCGAGCCACGACGAGCAAGCCCGACGTTCCTTGATCGAGCCGGTGGACCAGATGGAAGGAGCCATAGCGGGCTGCCAGGGCCGCGGCAAGCGTGAAGCCGTCGACGCCCGAGGTCGGGTGGACGACCCAGCCGGCTGGCTTGTCCACCACCGCGACGAAGTCGTCCTCGTACACGATCTCGAGATCGGCGCCTTCCGGAATGACCCGGGACGGCCGGTCGGCCAGATCGAGCGTCAAGCGCTGTCCCGGCACTACCCGCACGAACGGCGCGGGCACGACCCCATCCACGCGCACGCCATCCTCGGCCCAGAGCCGGCGGTAGAGGGAGCGCGATAGCTTGAGGCGCCGGCGCAGCAGGTCGCGGAGCGCGATGCCGGCATGATCGGCTCCGAGCTCGAGCGACAGCAGTCTCATGCGGTCCAGATTACCCCCTTGGCAGGGTTCCGGGGCGAAGCCCTGCCGGTGCAAGACGGGGAAACGAACCATCCCCGCGTGGCTTTGGGGTACGATGAGCGGGTGAGCAAGGAACGGCAGGTCTTCGTGACCGGCGCCTCGGGTTGCGTCGGCCATTACCTGGTCGAGCGGCTGCTCGAGGATCCGCGCAACCGCATCCACGCCCTGCTGCGCAATCCCGATCGACTGCGGGCGGATCTGCGGGATCGCGTTACCGTGCATGTCGGAGCGCTCGAAGAAATCTCGAACCTCAAACCCCTGCTGGCCGAGATGGACGCGGCGATCCTCGTCGCGACGGCCTGGGGGGGGGTGACGGCAAAGGACGTCAACGTCGCGGCTCCCCTGGCGATTGCAGACGCACTCGATCCAGGACGCCTTGAGCGCCTCATCTATTTCTCGACGGCCAGCCTCCTGGCGACCGATGGCTCGCTGCTCGAAGCGGCTCGAACCCACGGCACGGGATACATCCACCAGAAGCTCGATGCCCTCGTCGCGCTCTCGCGGCATCCCCTGGGCGACCGCATCGTGCCGGTCTTCCCCACCGTCGTGCTGGGTGGCGACGCTCGCCATCCTTACTCTCATGCGATGGGCGGTCTGCCCCAGCTGGTGCGGTACCTTGGCCTGCTGCGATGCCTCTCCCTCGATGGCACGCTCCATGTGGTGCACCCCTTCGACATCGCCCGGGCGGTCGTACATCTCCTCGATCACGATCCGCCGATGCGCCCGGTCGTCCTCGGCAATCCAGCCCTCTCGGTGAAGGAGGCGATCGCCCAGGTCGCCGAGGCCTTCGGCTGGCGGCGGTTGCCTCAGCTGGACCTTACGCCGTTTGCGCTGCAGCTCCCCAAGATCTTCACGCGGAGCTTCACTTCCTGGGATCGTTACTGCCTCGAGCAGCGGCACTTCCGCCTGCCGGTGCTCGATGTCCCGGCCCTGCTGGGCCCCTCGGGGTTCGAGAGCCTGGCGGGCATCATGGCCTCAGATCCCCGTCTGGCGGCTAGAATGCGGGTTCCCGTTGGCGTGCCCGCTTCCGCTAGGGGGTAATGCCGTGCGACCCGTCGCTTTGCTCACCGACTTCCAGAAGTCGGAGTACGTGGGCGTGATGAAGGGCGTCTTGCTCAGGGAAGCCCCGGGCGCACCCGTCGTGGATCTCTTCCACGGCGTGACCCCGCAGGCCGTCCGCGAGGGCGCCTGGGTCCTGTCCGTCACGTACTCGAACTTTCCCCACGGCACCGTGTTCCTGGCCGTCGTCGACCCCGGAGTCGGGGGCTCCAGGCGCGGGGTCGCTGTCTGGACGCAGCATTATGCCTTCGTCGGCCCGGACAACGGCCTGCTGTATCCCTCGGCCATGTCTGATGGACTCGTGCGGGCGGTGGCCCTGGAGGTGCCGGCCGAGGCCAGCTCCACGTTCCATGGCCGGGACGTCTTCGCGCCGGCGGCGGCGGCCATCGCCTGCGATCGATCGATCGCGGGCCCTGAGATCACCGACCTCGTTCCGCTGGAGTTCCACCTCGACCAGCGCGAGGGAGAGGTCGTCCGGATCGATCCCTTCGGAAACATCATCACCAACCTTCCGCCGGTGGCAGGTCGTGCGACCTACCGCATGCGGCTCGAACGCCTCTCGGCCGAGCTGCCCTGGGTTCCCACCTACTCCGCGGCTCCCGAGGGCGAGCTGGTGGTCGTGACGGGTTCCGCCGGCACGCTCGAGATCGCCATGAAGAACAAGAGCGCCGAGACCAAGCTGGCACCCGAACTCGGTCAGCGCGTGGTCCTCGAGTGATCTTGAGCTGGCACCCCTGCCCGAATTAACCATCTCCTAGTCTTTCCATAAGAATCTTCATCCGCCTCGGCGCCGAAAAGACAGCCGAGGGAAGGCCCCAGGAACACGTCCTGAAGGGCTCGAAGAGAGGGTTCTTGCGGTCGGGCCGCAAGGGAGAAGAGGAATGACGATGTCCAAGATCAAGCCAGCGCGCGGCGTGCCTCCGGCCCAGCGCCCGGCGCGTCCCGCCGCCAGCGCGGCCGTCGCGCTAGCCCTGGCGTCCGATTCACTGAAGCTTTCCCGTCCCATCAGGGACGGTGCCCGCCCCGAATCCAGCACGCCCACGGCCGAGTGCAATGATGGCTCGTATAGCCACAGCGAACACGCGAGCGGCACCTGTTCGGGACATGGTGGCGTCGAACAGTGGCTCGGCGCCACGCGACCCGTGCCGCCGCCGGTCGACAATCCCGTGCCACCGCCGGTCGACAACCCCGTGCCGCCGCCGGTCGACAATCCCGTGCCACCGCCGGTCGACAACCCCGTGCCGCCGCCGGTCGACAACCCCGTGCCACCGCCGGTCGACAACCCCGTGCCACCGCCGCACCGTCCTCGCTACTTCTGGATGCCGACGTATCCGGCGATCATGCCCACCGAAGCGCGGCGCCTCCCGGCGATCCCGATGACCCCGCGGCCCTCCGGCCCGTCACCGGTCGATCCCAACTCGGTCAGCCGCGACCCCTTCGTACTGACCGCCGAAGCGGGGCGGTTGCGCACCCAGACCACGGTCGATCCTGTCGCCATCCTGGGGGCCAAGGGAGAGCTCTATGGCGCTCCCACCGGCTGGTGGATCTTCAAGATCCACCACCAGCTCAGCGGTGCCGACGCGCAGCAGGCGCTCTCGTCCAAGCAGACCATCTACCTCAATGACGGCAACGGCTACCAGCCCATCAACTCGGCCAAGCAGCTCCTGCCCCTCGTACAGCAAGAGGCCCACCCTGCCGTCACGGCGGACCAGGGCCGGCAGCTCCTGGCAAAGGGCCAACCGGTGTTCCTCGAGACCGACGGCAGCTTCAGCCGCATCAACCAGACCTCGCAGCTCGATCCGGCCGCCAACGAGATCCGGGCCAGCCAGCTCCAGAACCTGCAGGATCAGGCTCAGGCCAGCTTCGAGTCCCAGGTCCACGCCGCCGACCAGCAAGACATCCAGAATCGCCTCGACGCCCTTCCGGCCTTCAACTCCATCTACAACATGGAAGGCCTCAACATGGCCAACATGATGGTCACCGAGGACGGTCGGGACTTCAACCGGAACCTCCTCACCGCCATGAACATCTACTCCGAGCCCGACACCCGGCAGGAAATCGCCGAGAAGTGGCACGAGAATCCGAACATGTCCACCTCCGAGTTCAACCAGATGGCCAACTCGGTCATCAACGAGAAAGTCGGACAGCTCTTCTGGGATGCCAACTGGGACGGCGGATCGTGGGGTACCTACCTTGGCCAGCAGCCCGTCCCCGGCCTCCGTTACCCGGATACGCAGGGCGATGTGGACTGGAACACCCAGACCATCCAGCGCGTTGCCAGCGAGCTTCCCATGCTTCTCGACGCCAACGTCCTGCAGTAGCCAGCGGAGCCGCGGTTTTCAAACCACAGAGGATACGGCGGCCCGGCGGAACCGGGCCGCAAGGAGAATCATCCGTTGCGC